>JBGPIS010000006.1:0-22336 GCA_041484965.1 Methylomirabilia bacterium | reverse complement strand
GCACACGGAACGGACGCGCCTCCTGCTGCACGTGCTCGACCTCGACCCGCAGACGGACCGGGACCCGCTCGACGATCTCGCGGCCATCAACCGGGAGCTCGCGGCGTACTCCCCCGAGCTTGCGGCGCGACCCCAGATCGTCGTTGCGAATAAGTCGGACCTGCCCGAGGCCGCGCCGCGGTGCCTGAAGGTCGAGCAGCACTGTGTCGCGAACGACGTGCCGGTCTTCGTGATCTCGGCGGTCACCGGCGCCGGCCTCGCCACGCTGGTCCACGCCGTCGCCGACGCGCTCGCGCGGCTCCCCGGGCCGCTCGGCGCCGCAGCGCTGAGGGAGCCGTGAAGGACGGGGGACGCAAGCTCGGGCGCGTCCGCCGGCTTGTCGTGAAGGTCGGCAGCGGTCTCGTCACCGAGCCCGGCGCCGGCGCCTCAGCGGATCGTATCGGCACGCTCGCGGGGGAGATCGCCTCGATTCGCGAGGGGCGGCGCGTCGTGCTCGTGACGTCGGGCGCCATCGCCACGGGCATGGCGCGCCTGCGCCTGCCCGAAAGGCCGCGCACGATCCCCGAGAAGCAGGCGGCGGCGGCGGTGGGCCAGGCGGCGCTCATGGAGCGCTACGAGGCGGCGTTCTCGCGCCACGGGATCCACGTCGGACAGGTGCTGCTCACCGCCCAGGACATCAGCGACCGCGCGCGATACCTGAACGCGAAGAACACGCTCCTCGCGCTCCTCACGTTCGACGTGCTCCCGATCGTGAACGAGAACGACACCGTCGCCGTCGAGGAGATCAAGGTCGGGGACAACGACAACCTGAGCGCGCTGGTCGCCTCACTGATCGATGCCGATCTGCTCGTGCTCCTCACGGACGTGGACGGGCTCTACACCGACGATCCGACTGTGAACGCGGGCGCCAGGAAGCTCGAGACGGTGGAGGCGGTGACCGACGAGATCGCGCGGCTCGCGCGCCACCGGACCGACGGCGTGTCGGTCGGCGGCATGGCGACGAAGCTCCAGGCCGCGCGCAAGGCCGCGGCCTCGGGCGTGGCGATGGTCATCGCCGGCGGCCGCGAGCCGCGCGTCCTCTCTCGCATCCTCGCCGGCGAGCCCGTCGGCACCTACTTTCCGCCGAAGGCCGACCGGCTGGGCGCGCGGAAGCGATGGATCGCGTTCGCCGTGCCGCCGCAGGGGCGCCTCACGGTGGACGCCGGGGCGCTGGCGGCGCTCACCCGGCACGGCAAGAGCCTCCTGCCGGCGGGCGTCGTCGACGTCGAGGGGAGCTTCGCCTCCGGCGAGGTCGTCGCGGTGCACGGCGCCGGCGGCCGGGAGTTCGCGCGCGGCGTGGTGAATTTCGACGCCGACGAGCTCCGGAAGATCCGTGGCGCGAAGACCCGTGAGATCGAGGCCCGGCTGGGGTACAAGAGCTTCGACGAAGTGATCCACCGCGACAACCTGGTGATCCTCTAGGGGATGGTCATGGACGTCCGAACCCTCGTGGAAGGCAAGGCGCGCGCGGCCCGCGAGGCGGCGCGCGCGCTCGCCCTCTGCGCGACAAAGATCAAGAACGACGCGATCGTCCAGATGGCGCACGGACTCGTGGAGAAGACCGCGGCGCTGCTCGAGGCCAACCGGGCCGACGTCGAACGGGCCCGCGCGCGGGGCGCCGTGCGGGCGTTCCTCGACCGCCTGGCGCTGACCGAGGCGCGCGTCGAGGAGATGGCCCAGGGGCTCCGGGAGATCGCGGCGCTGCCGGATCCCGTCGGGACGGTCGTCGAGTCGTGGCGGCGTCCGAACGGCATCGAGATCGCGCGCGTGCGCGTTCCGCTCGGCGTCGTCGGGTTCATCTACGAGTCGCGGCCGAACGTCACGGCCGACGCCGCGGGGCTCTGTGTGAAGTCGGGGAACGCCGTGGTGCTGCGGGGCGGCAGCGAGGCGATCGAGTCGAACACGCTGATCGCTGCCGTGCTCGTGAAGGCGGTGGAGAAGGCGGGAGGCCCTGCCGATGCCATCCAGTTCGTCGACACCACGGACCGGGACGCGGTGGCGGCCATGCTCGCGCTCGACGGGCTCGTGGACCTGATCATCCCGCGGGGCGGCGAGGCGTTCGTGCGCTGGGTGAGTGAGCGCTCGCGCGTGCCCGTGCTCAAGCACGACAAGGGGGTGGTCCACGTGTTCGTCGACAGCTCCGCGGACCCTGCGATGGCGGCGCGGATCGTGGTGAACGCGAAGGCGCAGCGGCCGAGCGTCTGCAACGCGCTCGAGACGCTCCTCGTGCACCGCGCGATCGCGCCGGGTTTCCTGCCGCACGCGGCGGCGCGGCTGGCGGACGCGGGCGTCGAGCTCCGCGGCTGCCCGCTCACGCGGGCGCTCGTCCCCGCGGCGCGCCCGGCGACCGACGCGGACTGGGACGCGGAGTATCTCGACCTGATCCTGGCGATCCGGGTCGTCGACGACCTCGACGCGGCGATCGACCACATCCGCCGGCACGGCACGGGGTTGGCCGAGGCGATCGTGACCAACGACCTCGGGCACGCGCGCCGCTTCACGCGCGAGGTGGACGCCGCCGCCGTCCTAGTGAACGCGTCGACCCGGCTGGTGGACGGCAGCCAGTTCGGCATGGGCGCGGAAATGGGGATCTCGACCTCGCGCGTCCACGCCCGCGGCCCGGTCGGTGTGCGCGAGCTGACGACGACCAAGTTCGTCGTGCAGGGCGACGGGCAGGTGCGGGACTAGCGTTGGCCCGCACCGCGGTCTTCGGCGGGTCGTTCAACCCGATCCACTACGGGCACCTCCTCCTCGCCGACGAGGTGCTGGAAGCCCTCGGCCTCGACCGGATCCTCTTCGTGCCCGCCGCGGTGCCGCCCCACAAGTCGCCCGCATACCTCGCCCCCGCGGAGGACCGTTTCGCGATGGTCGGGCTCGCCACCGCGGGCCACCCGAGGTTCGAGGTGTCGGACCTCGAGCTGCGCCGTGCCGGCCCCTCGTACACCGTCGACACGCTCGAGGAGCTCGGCATCCCGCTGGCGGACCTCTTCCTGATCATCGGGTCCGAGACGTTCCTCGACGTGCTCACGTGGCGCGAGCCCCGGCGGATCGCCGAGCTCGCCCGCCTCGTCGTCGTGCCGCGGGTCGGCACCGTGTTCGACCCGGCCGGCGCGGCCGTGCGGAAGGTGGTGCGCGAGATCGGCCAGGAGCCGCTGATCGTGCGCGCGGCGTCGCTGCCGATCTCGGCGTCCGACCTCCGGCGCCGTGTGCGCGAGGGGCAGTCAGTGGCCTACCGGCTGCCCGACGCGGTGATCGCCCACATCCGCGCGCGTGGCCTCTACCGACGCGAGGGAGCGTGACGAAGCCGTCGGCCGATCAGAAGGCGCGGCGCGCCGCCCGCGCGGCGCTCGACAACCGGGCGACCGACCTGATCGTGCTCGACGTGCGGCGCGTCACGAGCGTCGCCGACTACTTCGTCGTCTGTAGCGGCCGGTCGACGACGCACGTCGAGACGATCTCGGAGGCGATCCGCGCGGATCTCAAGACCGACGGCACCCGCCCGATGCACGCCGAGGGCGTCGCCGAGAGCGGGTGGATCCTCCTCGACTACGGCGACGTCCTGATGCACGTATTCCTCGAGGACACGCGGGCCTACTACGCGCTCGAGCGGCTTTGGGGCGACGCGCCCACCGTGCCGATCGACGGCGCGTGAGGAAATCCCCCGAAACGGTTGCACGCTCCCCAGACGCATGCTAGCGTCTCTGTCTTAAGTGCGCAGCACCGACGCGGCGAAGGGAGGGTGCGATGCGAAAAGAGCGTCTGGCGTACTTCAAGAAGCGCCTGATCGAGAAGCAGCGCCAGCTGGCGGACGAGGTCGGTCGGACCGCGATCTACGGCAAGGACCAGGAGGACGACTCGATCAAGGACCTCGGCGACCAGGCCAACACCGCCTACAACAGAGAGTTCTTCTTCGAGCTCGGCAACGGCGACCGCCGGCTGCTCAGGGACGTCGTCTCCGCCCTCCAGAAGCTGGACGACGGAGCGTTCGGGTCCTGCGAGCGCTGCGCCGCGGCGATCTCGGAGAAGCGGCTCGAGGCGCTGCCGTTCGCACGGTATTGCATCGACTGCCAGCGGGTGATCGAGCAAGAGGAGCGGATGGCCACGGGCTAGCGGCACGCGGCCCCGAGACGCCACTCCTCTACTCCGCGAACCTCCCGCCCTCGCCGTGACGCTCCTCGCCTCGCTCCGGACCCTCGTGTCGGCCGGCCTCGGGCTCCAGCGCCTGCTCGCGCGGCGCCCGGCGCCCGCCCAGGGCGGCGACGACCCGCAGACCGTGGAGCTCCTCAAGCACGCCGAGGAGGCGCGGGCGGGCGGGCGCGGCCCGGAGGCCGGCACGCTCTACCGCCAGGTCCTCCAGGCCCGCAAGAGTCACCTCGGCGCGCTCCGCGGCCTCCGCGACCTCGCGGTCGAAGCCGGCCAGTGGCGTGAGGCGCTCGACGTGCAGCACCGGATCCTCGGTGCGGTCGGATCGACCGAGCGTTCCCCGGAGACGGAGTGGCTCGCGATCGCGCACTACGAGCTCGGCCGCGCGGAGCTCGCGCGCGGGAGCGCGGCCGTGGCGCTCTCGCATTTCCGCAACGCCGCGCGGGCCGACCGTCACTTCCTGCCGGCGGCGCTCGCGCTGGGCGACGCCCACGAGGCGGCCGGCGAGCGCCGCGAGGCCGTGCGCACGTGGGAGCGGGCCGCGGAGACCCATTCCGCGCTGCCGCTCCTGATGCGGCTCGAGCGCGTCTACCGCGCGGAGGGACGGCCGAGCCGCATGATCGCGCTCTACCGCGCGGCCATCGAGAAGGCCCCCGACGACCTGGCGCTCCAGGTCGCGCTCGGGCGCGTCTTTTTCGAGCTCGAGATGCTCGACGAGGCGGCGGAGCAGCTCGAGAAGGTCGAGGTGCGTGCCCCCGACCTGCCGGCGGTCCACGCGTTCCTCGGCGCCGTGTTTGAGCGGCGCGGGGAGACGCGCGAGGCCTTCGCGGAGTACCGACGCGCCCTCCAGGCGAGCCACGCGTTCGACTGCCCGCACCAGTGCGACGCGTGCGGCGCCGCCGCGGCGACGTGGCTGGATCGTTGTCCGCGGTGCCGTCGCTGGAACACGCTGCGTTCCACCCGCCCGCAGCCCCGTTGACGCTCGCCGCCCTCGCCGAAACCGCCGTCGCGGCGCTCGACCTCGTCTTTCCGGCGCTCTGCCCGGTCTGCGAGCGCCGGCTCGGACCGGGCCGCCGCGACCCGCTGTGTCGCCGGTGCTGGGACGCGATCGAGCGGATCGCGCCGCCCTGGTGCGAGCGCTGCGGACTCCCCGTCGTGACGTTCGAACGAGAATTGGCCGTCCGTCCCCTCCTCTGCGGGCGCTGCGCCGTCGAGGCGCCCGCGTACGACTACGCGCGCAGCGCCGCGCGGTACGAGGGCGCGCTCCGCGACGCGCTGCACGCGTTCAAGTTCGGCAGCCGGCGCGCGCTCGCCCGGCCGCTCGCGGAGCTCGCCCTCGAGCAGTGCGCCGCCGCGCTGCCGCCGGGAATCGCCGCGGTGGTCCCCGTGCCGCTCGGCTGGGAGCGTGAGCGGGAGCGCGGGTTCAATCAGGCGCGTCTCATCGCCGAGCGCGTCGCGAAGCGCCTCGCGGTGCCGCTCCGCGCCCGCTGGCTCACGCGGGCACGCGCGACCCGCCCGCAGAGCGATCTCTCTGCGGTGGAGCGGCGGGCGAACGTCCGCGGCGCGTTCCGCGCCTCGCCCGCCGCCGCGGGCCGCCACGTCCTCATCGTCGACGACGTGCTCACGACGGGCGCGACGCTCGCCGAGTGCGCGCGGGCCCTGCGCGATGCCGGGGCGGGGCCGGTCGGTCTCCTGACAGTTGCCCGCGTCCTCTGAGCCACCGTATAATCGAGTCCGGAATCGAGCGTCGCGAGCCCCCACAAGGAGCCCTTCCATGAGCATTCGAGTCGGCGTCAATGGATTCGGTCGCATCGGGCGCGTCTTCTTCCGCACGGCCCTCGACGCGAAGGACATCGAGGTGGTCGGGGTCAACGACCTGGCGGACGCGAAGACGTTGGCGCACCTGCTGAAGCACGATTCGGTCCACGGCGCGCTGGCCGCCGACGTCGAGGCGAAGGGCGAGGCGATCTTCGTCAACGGGCGCGAGATCCGCGTGTGCAAGCTCAAGGACCCGGCGACCCTGCCGTGGAAGGAGCTGGGCGTGGACGTGGTCGTCGAGTCCACGGGCCTCTTCCGCGACACGGCGACCGCCTCGAAGCACCTGCAGGCCGGCGCGAAGAAGGTGATCATCACTGCGCCGGCGAAGGACCCGGACGTCACGATCGTCCTCGGCGTCAACGAGCAGGCGTACGACCCGGCGAAGCACCGCATCATCTCCAACGCGTCCTGCACGACGAATTGCCTGGCGACGACGGTCAAGGTGCTCGACGACGCGTTCGGCATCAAGCGCGGCTTCGCCACGACCGTGCACTCGTACACGAACGACCAGCCGGTGCACGACTTCCCGCACAAGGACCTGCGGCGGGCGCGCGCGGCCGCGCTCAGCATGATCCCGACGACGACCGGCGCGGCCACGGCCGTCGGCCTCGTGCTCCCGAAGCTCAAGGGGAAGCTCGACGGCATCGCGATCCGGGTGCCCATCGCCAACGTGTCGGTCGTCGACCTCGTCGCCGAGCTCGACACGCCTGCCTCGGTCCCCGCGGTGAACGACGCCTTCCGCGAAGCGGCGACCGGACGGCTCCGCGACATCCTTGACGCGACCGACGAGGAGCTGGTCTCCTGCGACTTCAACGGCAACCCGCACTCGTCCATCATCGACCTCCCGTCGACGGCGCTGGTCGGGGGCGATCTGATCAAGGTCCTCGCGTGGTACGACAACGAGTGGGGCTACTCGTGTCGCGTGCGGGACCTGATCCGGTTCGTCGCGAAGACGCTGTAGGACCGGGTTGCCCAAGTTCGCGCTCGAGCAGCTCGACCTCGCGGGGAAGCGCGTCTTCATCCGCGCCGACCTCAACGTCCCGCTCGACGGCGGCCTAGTGTCCGACGACACCCGCCTCCGCGCGGTCCTCCCCACGATCCGGCACGCGCTCAAGGCGGGCGCCGCGGTCGTGCTCGCCTCGCACCTCGGCCGGCCGAAGGGGCGGGAGGCGAAGTACACGCTTCGCCCCGTCGCCCTGCGCCTCGAAGCGCTCCTGGGCCAGCCCGTGGCGCTGGCGCCCGACTGCGTCGGGCCCGAGACCCAAGCCCTCGCCAAGGGGCTCCGGCCCGGCGAGATCCTGCTGCTCGAGAATCTCCGCTTCCATCCCGAGGAGGAGAAGAACGACGACGCGTTCGCGCGGGAGCTCGCCGCGCTCGCCGACTGTTACGTCGACGACGCCTTCGCCGCCGCGCACCGGGCGCACGCGTCGATCGTGGCGATCACCCGGCACCTCCAGCCTGCCGCGGCAGGCCTGCTGATGCAGCAGGAGCTCGCCGCCCTCGGCCGCATCCTGGAAGCGCCGGCCCGGCCCGTCGTGGCGATCCTCGGCGGCGCCAAGGTGTCGGACAAGCTCGCGCTCGTCGCGCGCCTGCTCGACCGGGTGGAGGCGCTCCTGATCGGCGGTGGCATGGCGTTCACGTTTCTCCTGGCGCTCGGCCACGCGGTGGGCCGCTCGCTCGTCGAGCCCGACCGCGTCGAGACGGCGCGCGCGGCGCTCGAGGCGGCGCGCCGCCGCGGCGCGCGGCTCGTCCTGCCGGTGGACACCCTGGTGGCCGAGGGGCTCGACAGCCCGTCCGGCCGCGCGGTTGGCGTGCGCGAGATCCCCGCGGGCCTGATGGGGCTCGATATCGGGCCGCGGACGATCGAGAGCTTCGGCGCCGAGCTGCGCACGGCGCGGACGATCGTCTGGAACGGGCCGATGGGCGTGTTCGAGAAGCCGCCGTTCGCCGGCGGCACGGTCGCCGTCGCGCGGGCCGTCGCGGCGGCCCCGGCATTCACGGTGATCGGCGGCGGGGACACGATCGCCGCCGTGGCGCAGGCGGGCGTGACCGACAGGATCGGCTACGTCTCGACGGCGGGCGGCGCGTTCCTCGAGTTCCTGGAGGGCCGCAGGCTTCCCGGCGTCGAGGCGCTCGCGGAGGCGCAGGCGTGAGGACGCCCCTCGTCATCGGCAACTGGAAGATGCACGGCACGCTCGCCGAGGCGCGCGCGCTCGCCGGGGGGATCCGCGAGGGGCTCAAGCGTCCGCGCGGCGTCCAGGTCGTCCTGTGCCCGCCGTTCACCGCGCTCGCGGCGGTCGCGGAGATCCTCGCGGGCGGCCCGATCCTCCTCGGCGCGCAGACGTGCCACCACGAGCCGACGGGGGCGCACACGGGCGAGATCTCGCCGCCCATGCTGGTGGAGCTGGGCTGCCGGTACGTGCTGCTGGGCCACTCGGAGCGCCGCAAGGAGATGGGCGAGTCGGACGAGGTCGTCAACCGCAAGCTGCGCGCGGCGCTGGCGCACGGCCTCACGCCCGTGCTCTGCGTCGGCGAGACCGCCGGGGAGCGGCGCCAAGGGCTGACCTTCACGACGGTCGAGGGCCAGCTGCGGGCCGGCCTCGCGGGGACGGCGGCGGACCAGATCGGGAAGCTCGCGCTCGCCTACGAGCCGGTCTGGGCGATCGGGACCAGCGTGACCGCCACGCCCGGCCAGGCAGGCGAGGTGCACGGGTACCTCCGCGGCCTGGTCGGGGAGCTCGCCTCGAAGGAGATCGCGCAAAGGGTGCGGATCCTCTACGGCGGCAGCGTCAAGGCCGACAACGTCGACGGGCTGATCGCCGAGTCCGAGATCGACGGCGCGCTCATCGGGGGCGCCAGCCTGGACGTGCCGGGCTTCATCGCTATCGTGAAGAAGGCGGCGCGCGTCGGCGCGGCGTCGAGGGAGTGACGGGATGTACATCGCACTGATCATCGTTCACGTCATCGCGTGCTTCGCCATCATGGGGATCGTGCTGCTCCAGGCGGGCAAGGGCGCCGACATCGGCTCGGCGTTCGGGGGCGCCGGCAGCCAGGCGGTCTTCGGGTCGATGGGAACGCCGACGGTGCTCGGCAAGATCACCACCGCGGCCGCGATCATCTTCACGCTGACCTCGTTCAGCCTGGCGTTGATGGGCGGCGAGCGCGGGAGCTCCGTGGTGCGCGCCGCGCCGCCGGCGCCGAGCGCGCCGGCGCCCGCGGCTTCCCCGGCGCCGACGCCGGCCGTGCCCGCGACGCCCGCGCCTCCGGCGCAGACCCGGTGAGCATGCAACGAGTCGCGCGGCTCACCCCGGCGCTCGCGCTGGCGCTCGCCCTCGGCGGGTGCGGCGGCGACGCCGACAGCGCGGTCGACCAGAGCGTCCGCCCGGGCGAGAAGCCCGCGTACGGCGACACGTTCATCGAGGCGCTGACCGGCAATATCTCGGGCCTCATCCCGAACGTCCTGAGCGACGGCCCGTCGTTCGAGGTCGGCTCGATGATCTACAGCGGGCTCGTCCAGAACGACCGCGACCTCAACATTGTCGGCGACCTCGCCGAATCGTGGAGGTTCAGCAAGGACTGCCTCGACCTCACGTTCAAGCTCCGCAAGAGCGTGCGCTGGCACGACGGGCAGCCGTTCACGGCCGCGGATGTGGTCTTCACCTACGAGGCGATGATCAATCCGAGGACGCCGACCGCCTACCGTGAGGACTTCAAGGCCGTGGAGTCCGCGGTGGCGCCCGACGCGGCCACCGTCCGGATTCGATACAAGCAGCCGTACGCGAAAGCCCTGCAGAGCTGGGGCACGTGGATGCTCCCCAAGCACCGTCTGGAGCCGTGGGTGCGCGCGGGCAAGATCCGCGAGGCGCCGGAGAACCGCACGAGCCCGGTCGGGACCGGCGCGTACCGGTTCAGCGAGTGGAGGCCGGGCGAGAAGGTGGTGCTCGTCGCCAACCCCGACTACCACGAGGTCGGCCCGTACCTCTCGCGCGTCGTGTACCGGATCATCCCGAGCCAGGCGACGATCTTCCTCGAGCTCAAGGCGAAGGGTGTGGACGCGGCCGGCCTCACCGCGCTCCAGTTCAAGCGGCAGACCGAATACCCTGCGTTCCGCAAGGCCTACAACAAATACGAGTACCCGGCGAGCGCGTACACGTACCTCGGCTTCAACCTGAAGGACCCGCGCTTCGCCGACCGGCGCGTGCGCCGGGCGATCGCGCACGCCATCAACAAGCGCGAGCTCATCGACGGGGTGCTGCTCGGGCTCGGGCGCGAGGCCACGGGCCCGTACAAACCCGGGACCTGGGCCTACAACGCGAATGTGAGGACGTACCCGGCCGACCTGGACAAGGCGCGCGCGCTGCTCGCCGCGGCGGGCTGGAAGGAGACGAATGCCGACGGGCTCCTCGTGAACCGGCACGGACACCCGTTCACGTTCGAGCTCATCACCAACCAGGGGAACGACGAGCGCAAGAAGGTGGCGGAGATCATCCAGGCGTCGCTCAAAGAGCTCGGGATCCAGGTGGAGATTCGCGTGATCGAGTGGGCGTCCTTCCTCAAGGAGTACATTAAGAAGCGGCGATTCGAGGCGATCATCCTCGGCTGGGGCATCGGGGTCGATCCCGACCAATACGAGATCTGGCACTCGTCCAAGACCGGCCCCGACGAGCTGAACCACATCTCCTACGCGAACCCCGAGGCGGACGCGCTGCTCGAGGCAGGACGGCAGTCGTGCGTCCAGCGGGACCGGAAGAAGTACTACGAGCGGCTTCAGGAGGTCCTCGCCGAGGACCAGCCGATCATCTTCCTCTACTTCCGCGACGCGCTGCCGGTCGTCTCCTCTCGGATCCGCGGCATCGTCCCCGCGCCCAACGGCATCCGGTACAACTTCAACGAGTGGTACGTCCCGAAACATCTGCAGCGCTACACGGCGGGCTGAGTGCGCGCGATGCGATAGAATAGCGCGCCATGCTGCTCTACGCGCTGCGGCGCCTCCTGCTGGCGATTCCGCTGCTGATCGGCATCACCTTCGTCTCCTTCCTCGTCATCCACCTCGCGCCGGGCACGCCCGGCGAGGTCCAGACCGGCGACCTCAGCATCCAGTCCGACAAGGACATGCAGAAGCTCCTCGTCGAGCTCTACGACCTCGACAAGCCACTCCACGTCCAGTACTGGAAGTGGGTCACGCGCCTGGTTCGCCTCGACTTCGGCCGGTCGTTCTCCCCTGACGCGCGGCCGGTGCTCCAAAAGATCCGCGAGCGGCTGCCGGTGACGCTGTTCCTCAACATCGTCGAGTTGCTGATCATCGTGACGCTCGCCGTGCCGATCGGCGTGCTCTCGGCGACGCGCCAGTACTCGGTGTTCGACAAAGTCACGACGGTCTTCGTCTTTGTGGGCTTCGCGACGCCCGACTTCTGGCTCGCGCTGCTCCTGATGATCCTCTTCGGCGTGCAGCTCGGGTGGCTCCCGATCTCGGGCCTGCGGTCGCTCAACTGGGAGTATCTGTCGTTCTGGCGGCAGCTATGGGACTTCGCGGGCCATCTCGCGCTGCCGATCCTCGTCGCCACGTTCGGCGGACTGGCCGGGTTCTCGCGCTACATGCGGCAGTCCATGCTCGAGGTCGTCCGGCAGGACTACGTGCAGTCGGCGCGCGCCAAGGGGCTCTCCGAGCGCGTCGTGATCGGCAAGCACGCGCTGCGGAACGCGATGCTGCCGATCGTGACCATCCTCGGCCTCTCGCTGCCCCACCTCGTCGGCGGCAGCGTGATCGTGGAGTCGATCTTCGCCATCCCCGGCATGGGCCAGCTCATGGTGCAGGCGGTGTTCGAGCGCGACTATCCAGTGATCATGGGCAATCTGGTGATCGTCTCGACGCTCACGCTGGTCGCGAACCTCGTCGCCGACATCACCTACGGCTTCGTCGATCCGCGGATCCGCGTGGGCGCGCGGCGGGGGCGCCGCTGAGGGCGTTCTGGAAGGCCCTCCGGCGGAACCGCCTGGCGCTGGTCGGCGGTGTCGTGGGGGTGTGCCTCGCCGTCCTCGCGGTCCTCGCCCCGGTCATCGCGCCGTGGGACCCGAACCGGCCCGACATCAAGAAGATCCTCGCCGCGCCGTCGAGCATCCATCCGCTCGGCACCGACCAGTTGGGCCGCGACGTGCTGTCGCGCATGCTCTACGGCGCGCGCGTGTCGCTCGCGGTCGGATTCGTGTCGGTCGGGATCGCGTCGCTGATCGGGGTCATGCTGGGCTCGTTCGCCGGCTACAACGGCGGCCCGGTGGACGGCTTCATCATGCGGCTCGTCGACCTCATGCTCGTCTTCCCGCGCTTCTTCCTGCTCCTCGCCGTGCTCGCGTTCCTGCGCCCCTCGATCTGGACGATCATGGCGGTGATCGGGCTCACGGGGTGGATGGGCGTGACCCGGCTCGTCCGCGCCGAGTTCCTCGCCCTCAAGGAGCGGGAGTTCGTCGTCTGGTCGCAATCGGTCGGCGCGAGCGGCTTCCGGATCGTCTGGCGCCACATCCTGCCGAACGCGATGGCCCCGGTGCTCGTCGCGATGACGCTCGGCATCCCCGCCGCGATCCTCACGGAGTCGGGCCTGTCCTTCCTCGGCCTCGGCGTCCAGCCGCCGCACGCGAGCTGGGGCAACATCCTCAACGAGGGCAAGGACGCGATCGAGATCGGCTGGTGGCTCTCCGTCTATCCGGGCCTCGCGATCCTCCTCACCGTGCTCTCGTACAACCTCTTCGGCGAGGGGATCCGCGACGCGCTCGACCCGCGGCTGCGCCAGAGCGCCGGGAGAATTGTCACGCGCCGTTAGGCGCGCTATACTCCGCCCTTGTCGTCACGCCGAAGTGGCGGAACTGGCAGACGCGCACGTTTGAGGGGCGTGTGGGGCAACCCGTGGGGGTTCGAGTCCCCCCTTCGGCACCAATTCTTCCTCGGCGTTCCAGCCTCGCGTGCAGGTGGTTCTTTTGCTGTGGCATAATGATTTGGTTTGAGCAGATGGAACGACTGCGTATGACGCGCTCACTTCCGGTCCTCCAGCCCGAGAGCCTCCGCGAGGCGCGAAAACCGGCGTGGCTCAAAGTCCGGGCGCCCGGCGGCCCCAACTACATGCGCCTCAAGCACCGCCTGCGCGAGTGGAACCTCCACTCGGTCTGCGAGGAGGCGCGCTGCCCGAACATCGGCGAGTGCTGGGAAGACGCGACCGCGACGTTCATGATCCTGGGCGACGTGTGCACCCGCACCTGCGGCTACTGCGCCATCGCCCACGGCAAGCCCACGTGGGAGGACCGCGAGGAGCCCGAGCGCATCGGCCGCGCCGTCGGCGAGCTCGGCCTCGAGTACGTGGTGATCACGTCGGTCAACCGCGACGACCTCGCCGACGGCGGGGCAGCTCACTGGGCGGAAACGATCCGAGCCGTCCATCGTCATGCGTCACGCTGCCGGGTCGAGGCGCTGATCCCCGACTTCCAGGGGCGCGCCGAGTCGCTCACGGCGGTGCTCGCGGCGCGGCCCGACATCCTCAACCACAACACGGAGACGGTCCCGCGCCTCTACAAGGTCGCGCGGCACGGCGGCAGGTACGAGCGCGTGCTCGAGCTGTTCCGGCGGGCGCGCGCGTGGGCCCCGGGCATCCCGACCAAGTCGGGCATCATCCTCGGACTCGGCGAGGAGCGGGACGAGCTCGTCGCGACCCTGCGGGATCTCCGTGCGGTCGGCGTCTCGATCCTGACGCTCGGCCAGTACCTCCGGCCGTCGGCCGGGCACCTGCCGGTCGCGAAGTACTATCACCCCGACGAGTTCGCCGAGCTCGCGGCGATCGGTCGGGGGCAGGGATTCAGCCACGTCGAGTCGGGCCCGCTGGTGCGGAGCTCGTACCACGCCAAGCGCCAGGCGGACGCCGCGCACGCTGACGTGATGGCGGGAGAGGAACGGAGCCGGGTCGCGCCTTGGTCAGGCCACCCTCGGAGTGTGCCGGCCGCGCGGGGCCCGCTACAATGACCTACGCGCCGATCCTCATGACCTTTGCCCTCGCCGCGCTCGTCGCCGGCGCGCTGCTCTTCATCCCCAAGCTCGTCGCGCCGCGGCGTCTGACCCCGGTGAAGGCCGAGCCGTTCGAGTGCGGCAAGGACCCGATCGCGGTGTCCGAGGGCCGCTTCGCGATCAAGTTCTCGACGGTCGCCATCCTGTTCATCCTCATCGACATCGAGCTCTTGTTCGTCTGGCCGTGGGCGCTCCTCTATCGACGGCTCGGCTGGTTCGGGTTCGCCGAGATGATGGTCTTCCTGGGAATTCTCATGCTCGGGTTCCTCTACATCTGGCGCAAGGGAGGGCTCGAATGGGAGTAGGCAGCTTCTTCACGGGGAAGCTCGACGAGGCCATCGGCTGGGCGCGGAAATATTCGATCTTTCAGTACCCGTTCGTGACCGCGTGCTGCGGCATGGAGTACATGGCCACGGCCTGCTCGCACTACGACATCGACCGCTTCGGCGCCGGGCTGCCGCGCTTTACGCCCCGCCAAGCCGATGACCTGTTCGTCGTCGGAACGAAAAGCCACAAGATGGCGCCGGTCATCAAGCGCATCTACGACCAGATGACCGAGCCGAAGTGGGTCGTCGCGTTCGGCGTGTGCACGTGCACGGGCGGCTTCTACAACAACTACGCCACGGTGCAGGGGATCGACACGATCATCCCCGTGGACGTGTATATCCCCGGCTGCCCGCCGCGGCCGGAGTCGGTCATCGACGGCCTCATGAAGCTCCAGGACAAGATCGCCACGCAGACCCAGAGGTATTAGAGGTCCCGGGGGAGTGGACGGGGCGGCGATTCTCTCGGAGCTCACGGCGCGGTTCGGCGCCGGCATCGTCGAGACGCACGACGCGCACGGCGATCACACCGCCGTCGTGACGCGCGACGCCCTCCCGCGCGTGCTCGCGTTCTGCCGCGACGCCGTGCCGCTCGCGTTCGACATGCTCATGGACCTCACCGCGGTGGACTATCTCAAATACCCCGGGCGCGAGGACGGGCCGCGGTTCGAGGTCGTCTACCATCTCTATTCGGTCGCGCACAACCATCGCGTGCGGCTCAAGGTCCGGGTCGAGGAAGACGACGCGGTCGTGCCGAGCGCCGTCCCGCTCTGGCCGATCGCCAACTGGTTCGAGCGCGAGGTGTGGGACATGTTCGGGGTGCGCTTTGAGGGCCACCCCGACCTCCGGCGCCTGCTCATGTACGAGGAGTTCGTCGGCCACCCGCTGCGCAAGGACTACCCGATCGAGCGCCGCCAGCCCCTGATCGGCCCCCCGAGCTAGGACGGCGATGGCGGAGACGACGCGGCGCGAGTTCATGCTCGGCGAGGGGAGCGGCACCGGCAGCGGCAGCCAGAACCTGCACGTCGGCGTCGGGCCGGCCCACCCCGCGATGCACGGCATCATCCGCATCACGACGGAGCTCGACGGCGAGACCATCGTGCGAGCCGATGTCGAGATCGGGTATCTCCACCGGGCGTTCGAAAAAGACTGCGAAGTGGGCGGGTACAACAACGCGATCCCGTACACCGACCGGCTCAATTACGTTTCACCGCTCATCAACAACTTCGGCTACTGCGCCGTGGTCGAGAAGCTCCTCGGCGTCGACGTCACCGAGCGCTGCAAGTACATCCGCGTCATCATGTCGGAGATCTCGCGGATCTGCGACCACCTCACGTGTGTCGGTGCGTCCGCGATGGAGCTCGGCGCGTTCACCGTGTTCCTCTACATGATCAAGGCGCGCGAGTTCCTCTGGGAGCTCGTCGAGGACGTGACCGGCGCGCGGCTCACGATCTCGTACGGCCGCGTCGGCGGCGTCAAGGCCGACCTGCCCGACGGCTTCGCCGAGAAGACGGCCAAGGCCTTCAAGGAGACGCGCGAGGTCCTCGACGAGGTCCACCGTCTGCTCACCGGCAACCGGATCTTCATGGACCGCATGGTGGGCGTCGGCGCGCTCTCGCGCGAGGAGACGATCGCGTACGCGATCACGGGCCCGCTGCTCCGCGCCGTCGGCGTGGGGTACGACGTCCGCCGCGCGCGGCCCTACGACGTGTACGACCGGCTCGAGTTCCAGATCCCGACGCAGAAGGATGGCGACAACTACGCGCGCTACCTCGTGCGCATGGCCGAGATGGAGCAGTCCATGCGCATCGTCGAGCAGGGGCTCGCGATGATTCCCGGCGGGCCCATCAACGTCGACTTCGAGGGGCGGCCGATCGACCCCGCGTCGTACGTCGACCGCGGCAAGCAGGGGAAGACCGAGGGTCTACTGTTCGTGCCAATCACGCTCTCGCCGAACCTCCAGGGCCAGGAGCGCGCGGCTCACGACCGCGTCAACGTCGCGGACAAGCGCGTGAGCCTGCCCCCGAAGGAGACGGCGTATGGCTCCATCGAGGGGCTGATGAACCATTTCATGCTGATCATGGAGGGCTACGGCATCCGGCCGCCGCCGGGCGAGGCGTACTTCCCCGTCGAGGGCGCCAACGGCGAGCTCGGCTTCTACGTCGTGTCCGACGGCGGCGACCGCCCGTACCGCGTCCGCTGCCGCCCGCCGTGCCTGCCGCCGATGGCGGCGCTCCACCGCATGATCGAGGGCGAGATGGTCGCCGACCTGGTCCCGACCTTCGGCTCCGTGAACATGATCGGCGGGGAGCTCGACCGGTGAGCGTGTCCAGGATCGTCTTCTCGGAGGCGCAGCGCGACGAGGTGCGCCGCCTCCAGGGGCTCTATCCCGACCCGCGGGGCGCGCTGCTCCCCGTGCTCACCATGGCGCAGGACACCTTCGGGTACGTCTCGCTGGAGGCGGAGGAGTACGTCGCCGGTCTGTTCGGCCTGTCGCCGGCGCACGTGCACGAGGTCGTCACGTTCTACACGCTCTATTTCCAGAAGCCGAAGGGCCGCCACGTCGTCGCCGTCTGCCACAACCTCTCCTGCCATCTCGCGGGCGCGAAGGGCATCATCGAGCGCTGCCGGGAGCGGCTCGGCATCGAGGTCGGCGAGACGACCGACGACGGGCGCGTGACGCTCCTCTCCGTCGAGTGCCTCTGCGCGTGCGAGGCGGCGCCGATGATGCAGGTGGACGACCGCTACGAGCTCGACCTCACACGAGAGAAGGTGGACCGCATCCTCGAGGGGCTCCGGTGACCGGCGAGCCGATCCTCACGCGCAGCTTCGGCCGCGCCGACTCCCATACGCTCCGGACGTACCGCGAGACCGGCGGCTACACCGCGTGGCAGAGGGCGCAGGGGATGGAGCCCGCGGCCATCGTCGAGGCGGTCAAGCAGTCGAACCTCCGCGGGCTCGGCGGCGCGGGCTTCCCGACGGGCACGAAGTGGGGGTTCATCCCGAAGAGCCACGCCGGCCCCGTCTACCTCGTCATCAACGCCGACGAGGGCGAGCCCGGGACGTTCAAGGACCGCTACCTCCTGGAGCGCGACCCTCACGCCCTGCTCGAGGGCATGCTCATCGCGGCCCGGGCGATCCGCTCGGCGACGGGCTTCGTCTACATCCGCGGTGAGTACGTCGAGCCCTGGCGGAGGTTCAGCGCCGCGGTGCGCGAGGCGTACGACGCGGGGTATCTGGGCAAAGGCTTCGACGTCGTGGTGCATCGAGGGGCCGGCGCCTATATCTGCGGTGAGGAAACGGGACTGATTTCTTCGCTGGAAGGGAAGAAGGGCTGGCCGAAGGTCAAGCCGCCCTTTCCGGCGATCAAGGGCGCCTTCGGCATGCCGACGATCGTGAACAACGTCGAGACCATCTGCCACGTGCCCCACATCGTCAACCGCGGCGCCGCGTGGTTCGCGTCGCTCGGCACGAAGACCCAGGGCGGCACCCGCATCTTCTCCGTGTCCGGGCGCGTGAAGAAGCCCGGGATCTACGAGGCGTCGGTGGCGATCACGCTCCGCCAGCTCGTCTACGACCTCGCGGGCGGCGTCGCCGGCAACGGGCGCCTCAAGGGCGTCGTGCCGGGCGGCTCGTCGGCGCCGATCCTGCGAGCGGACGAGATCGACGTGACGATGGACGTGGACGGACTCCGGGACGCGGGGACGATGGCGGGCTCGGCGGGCGTGATCGTGATGGACGAGACGGTGTCCATCCCCGAGGCCCTCATGGTCGTCGCGCGCTTCTACGCCCACGAGAGCTGCGGGCAGTGCACGCCGTGCCGCGAGTCCACCGGCTGGATCTACAAGATGAGCCGGCGGATCGTCGACGGGCGCGGCCGGAAGGACGACCTCGACAAGATCCTGGACGTCGCCAGGCGCGGCGCCGGCACGACGATCTGCGCCTTCTACGACGGCGCCGTGGGGCCGTACATCTCCTACATCGAGAAGTTCCGGGCCGAGTTCGAGGCGCTGATACCTAAATGACCAGGACTCTGATCGGGCCCATGAATCCGGCGCTCACGGTGGTTCCGGCGGGGTGCGGGCGTGGCGAGAGCCCGGGTGCCCGCACCCTGGAGATAGCGCCATGCCCAAGCTGACGATCAACGGCACAGCGGTCGAGGTTCCAGCGGGGACGAACCTCATCGAGGCGGCGCGGACGATCGGCGTCGAGATCCCGCACTACTGCTACCATCCGGGGCTCTCGATCGCCGGCCTGTGCCGCCTCTGCATGGTGGACATCGAGAAGACGCCGCGCCCGACGATCGCGTGCAACACGCAGGCGGCCGACGGCATGATCGTCGCGACCGAGACCGCCCGCGTGAAAGAGACGCGCCGGTCCATCATGGAGTTCCACCTGATCAACCACCCGCTCGACTGCCCCGTGTGCGACCAGGCGGGGGAGTGCTGGCTGCAGATCTACTACATGCAGCACGGTCTTTACGACCCGCGGATGACCGACGAGAAGGTGCACAAGCCCAAGGCCGTGCCGCTCGGGCCGCACGTGATCCTCGACGCCGAGCGGTGCATCCTCTGCTCGCGCTGCGTGCGCTTCTGCGACGAGATCACGGGCACGGGCGAGCTCGGCATCTTCAGCCGCGGGGACGAGTCCGAGATCGGCGTCTTCCCGGGCAAGGAGCTCGACAACAAGTACTCGGCGAACGTCGTGGATATCTGCCCGGTCGGCGCGCTGACGGACCGCGACTTCCGGTTCCGGGTGCGGGTCTGGTACCTCGACAGCGCGAAGTCGATCTGCCCGGGGTGCGCGCGGGGCTGCAACATCGACGTGCACGTGAACCGCCGGCGGCCGCACCACGACGAGGGGCGCCGCGTGGCGCGCCTCAAGCCGCGCTTCAACGCCGAGGTCAACAAGTGGTGGATCTGCGACGCCGGGCGCTACGGCTTCAAGTCCGTGGACGACAAGACGCGACTCCTGGCGCCGTGCCGTCGCGACGGCGGGACCGTGACCGACGCGAGCTGGGACGAGGCGATCGCGGCGGCGGCCGGCACGCTCGGGCGCCTGGCGCCCGACGAGATCGGCGTCCTCGCCTCGCCCCGCATGGCGAACGAGGACCTCTGGGTCCTTCGCCGCGTGCTCGAGCGGCGCGGGATCCGGCGCGTCGCATTTCGCGTCCCGCCCACGGCGCTGGGCGACCAGGACGACTTCCTGATCCGGGCGGACAAGAATCCGAACTCCCGCGGCGCGGAGCTTCTGGGGCTCGACGGCGACGCGGCGGCGATCCTCGCCGCGGCCCGTGCGCGGCAGGTCAAGTGCCTCTGGATCTTCGGCCACGACCTCTTCGCGAGCGCGCTCCGCGAGGCGGACGTGGCCGGCGCGCTCGGCGCGGCGGAGACCGTGATCTACACGGGCACGAACGGGAACGCCACGAGCGAGCGCGCCCACTGGGTCCTGCCGGCCGCGGCGTGGGTCGAGCGCGACGGGACCTTCACGAACTTCGAGGGGCGCGTCCAGCGCTTCCGCCCGGCCGTCGAGCCGCTCGGCCAGGCGCTGCCCGAATGGGACATCCTCGGGCGCGTGCTCTTGGCGCTGGGCGCCGGCGCGCCGCCGCCGCGCGCGGAGCGCTGGTTCCGCGAGCTGGCCGCCGCCGTCCCCGCCTTCGCCGGCCTCACATATCAATCAATCGGCGATGGCGGAACGCAGCTGGGCGTGCCTGAGACAGCCCACCCACGGCTCGAGCCGGGCTCGCGGACCCCGCTACAATGATCGACCTCGGGATCGCCTTCGCGCGCGTCGCGTTCGTGATGCTCTTCGTCCTGAACCTGGGCGGCCTCCTGACCTGGGTCGAGCGCAAGCAGTCGGCGATCATGCAGGACCGCATCGGCGCCAACCGCGCGTCGATCCTGGGCTTCCGCGCGTTCGGGCTCTTCCACCCGATCGCCGACGCGATCAAGATGCTGACGAAGGAGGATTTCCGCCCGGCGCGCGCCGACCGGCTCCTGTTCGGGCTCGCCCCGTTCGTCTCGGTCTTCTTCGCGCTGGTCGCCTTCGCGTCGATCCCGTTCGGGGACACGCTGGATCTCGCGGGGCGCGAAATCCCGCTCCAGGCGGTGACGCTGAACGTCGGCGTCCTCTACGTGTTCGCGATGCTCTCGCTCGGCGTCTACGGCGTGATGATGGCGGGCTGGTCCTCGGCGAACAACTTCGCGCTCCTGGGTGGCCAGCGCGCCGCGGCCCTCATGATCTCGGCCGAGATCACAATCGGCGCGTCGATCATCGGCGTGATCATGATCTACGGCTCGCTCAACCTGATGGAGATCGTGCGCGGGCAGGGGAAGCTCCTCTGGGGCTGGCTCCCGGCGTGGGGCATCGTGACCCAGCCGCTCGCGTTCGTCCTCTTCCTCACCGCGGGCATCGCGGCGACCAAGCGGATCCCCTTCGACATGCCGGAGGGCGAGTCGGAGATCATCGGCTACTTTGTCGAGTACAGCGGCATCAAGTTCGGCATGTTCGCGATGGCCGACTTCCTCGAGACCGTGGTCATCGCGGGGATGACGACCTCGCTCTTCCTCGGCGGCTGGCAGGTCCCGTACCTCGGGGCCGACGGCTTCAGGTTCCCGTGGGGCTGGGCGTGGGCGCTGCCCCACCTCCTCGTGGTCCTGCTCCAGGTCGCCGCGTTCGTCGTCAAGGTCTGCCTCATGATCTTCTTCATGATGCTCGTCCGCTGGACGCTGCCGCGGTTCCGCTACGACCAGGCGATGCGGCTCGGCTGGCTCGGTCTCTTCCCGTTGTCCATCCTCAACATCGTGCTCACGGGGCTCCTCCTGCTGGCGTGGGGGAACGGGTGAAATTCCGCCAGCGGTTCTACCTCGTCGAGGTCCTGTCGGGCGTCGGTCTGACCGCCACCCACTTCTTCCGTAACATGGGGCGGCACATCGCGCACGCGCTCGGGCGGCAGGACGCCCGCGGCGCGGTCACGATCCAGTACCCCGAGGAGCGGCGGCCGTACTCGCCGCGCCTGCGGAGCCTCCATCGACTCGTGAGGCGCGCGGACGGCTCGCCGCGCTGCGTGGCGTGCATGATGTGCGAGACGGTGTGCCCCGCGCGCTGCATCTACATCGTCGCGGCCGAGCACCCGAACCCGGAGATCGAGAAGGTCCCGGCCCGCTTCGACATCGACATCGGCAAGTGCGTGTTCTGCGGCTACTGCGTGGAGGCGTGCCCCGAAGACGCGATCCGGATGGACACCGGCATCCTCGAGTTCTCCTCGTACAGCCGTAACGGGATGATCTACTCGATGGAGACGCTGCTCTCGCTCGAGCCCGTCGGGGCCGACGGCCGGCCGCAGTCGCCGGTGCCGATCCCGGCCGACCGGAGACCGTGATGGCGCACGCGGCGTTCTTTGTCATCGCCGCGCTCGCGGTGGGCGCGGCGCTCGGGCTGGTGCTCAGACGCAACGCGATCCACGGGGCCCTGTTCCTCGTGGTGAACCTCGGGGCGGTCGCGGCGCTCTACCTGACGCTCGGCGCCGAGTTCCTCGCCGCCGCGCAGGTGATCGTGTACGCGGGCGCCATCATGGTGCTCTTCGTCTTCGCGATCATGGTCCTGATCCCGGGCAAGGAGGAGACGGGTCCCGACCCGCGCCGCGGCTGGCGACTCCTGGCGCTCCCGGTCGGGGCCCTCCTGTTCCTCCAGCTCCTCCTCGTCGTCCGCGGGCTCCGGCCCGCGGAGGCGCCGGGCGCGCCCGCCGGGCCCGGCGGCGTGGAGGCGCTCGCGCGTCTTCTGTTCACGCAGTACCTGCTCCCCTTCGAGCTGACGTCGGTGCTGCTGCTCGCCGCGATGGTGGGCGTGCTGCTCCTGGCGCGGCGGCGGATCTGAGGTGATGGCTGTGCGCCGCCGCAGCGCGCCGCGCGAGGCAAGCCTGTGATGGCTGTGCGCCGCCGCAGCGCGCCGCGCGAGGCAAGCCTGTGAT
>JBGPIS010000005.1:0-23067 GCA_041484965.1 Methylomirabilia bacterium | reverse complement strand
GAGCGCGGGATGGGCCTGCTCCTGGGTGGCGAGCGGCCGCGGGATGACGCCGCCGACCTCGCCGCCGAGGGCGAGCGCCGCGGCCGCGAGCGCGCCCATGAGGCCGACGGAGCCGCCGCCGTAGACGAGACCGACCCGCCGCCGCCACAGCTCGGCGGCCAGCTCGCGGGCCGCCTCCGCGTAGGCGGGGCGCGCGCCCTTGGAAGCGCCGCAGAAGACGCAGACCCGATTCACCGCCCCCCGCCCGTGACGTACGTCTCCGCGAACTCGCGCGTGAGCACGCCCGTGCAGACTTCCTCCACGGGCCCCTCGAGCTTCAGCGACCAGTCGGGCCGCACGTGCACGATCAGCTCGCCGCCCGGCATGCGGACCGTCACCCGTCCTGGATCGCAGAACCCGTTACGCACGGCCGCGGAGGCGGCGCCGCAGGACGACGAGCCTGAGGCCAGCGTGTAGCCGGCGCCGCGCTCCCAGATGAGGATGTCGAGCGTGTCGCGCGCGTGGACGCGGGCGAACTGGACGTTGGTGCGGTTGGGAAACGCCGGGTGGCGCTCGATGAGCGGGCCAAGCCGCCGGCACGTCTCCTCCTCGAGCCGGTCGACGAACACCACACAGTGCGGATTGCCCACCGACACCGCCGTCGCCGTGACCAGCGTGCCGTCTCCGAGCCGGAGCGGGACCGCCACCACGTCGCGGTCGGGCCCGCTCATCGGGACGTCGGGCGCGCGGAAAGTCGCTCGCCCCATTTCCACGGTGACGAACGTCACGCGCCCGTCGCGGACCCGGCACTGGCACTCGACCACGCCGCCCGGCGTGTCCACCGTGAACACGTCGCGCCTGGCGTAGCCGTGGTCGCGCAGGTACTTGGCGAAGATCCGGAGCCCGTTGCCCGACTTCTCGGCCTCGCTCCCGTCGGGGTTGAAGATCCGCAGACCGAAGTCGGCGCGCGAGGTCGGGACGCGGAGGAGGATGCCATCCGAGCCCACGCCCCAGTTCCGGTCGCAGATCCTCACGATCGCCGCCGTGGTGAGCGGTCCCGGGAGATCCGCCTCCTCGATCACGAGATAATCATTGCCGAGACCGTGGCCCTTGGCAAACGGGATCATCGGCGTCCCAGGTCCACGCGCCGTCCGGTGGCGGCCGAGAGGTAGCCGGCGTAGATCACCTCTACGACGTCGCGGGCCAGCGCGGCGCCGGACAGCGGCTCGCGCCGCTCGCGGATGGCCTCCACGAAGTCCTCCAGCTCTTGCGGGTACCCGCGCATCCAGTCCTCCTCGGGGGCCGGGAACTGCCAGCCCGCCTTCGTCTCCACTTTCTCGGTGATGTATTCGTCGCCCCACACGGCCGCGTCGGGCGCGTAGGCAACGACGCTCGTGTTGGGCGTGATGTTGGCGTGGAGCACGGCGTTCGTCAGGTACGCGGTGACCACGTTGCGGACGCCGCCGAGCGTGACGTCGTTGGCGTGCACCGTGGCCTTGGTCCCGTCCTCGAAGGTGATGATCGCCACCGCCCAGTCCTCGACGTCCTCGGGGGCGCTCCGGAGGAACTGCGCGCGGGTGGCGACGTCCGGGAGCCGGGTGAGCCGCGCCGTGTCGGCGAGGACCGCGACGGCGCGGATCGGGCGCCCGTGCCGGACGCGTCCCTCGTGGTGCTTGAGGTGGAGCACGACGCCGACCGGATGCGAGCCCATGCGGAGCAGGGAGCCGCCCCCCGAAGTCCGCCAGCGGCGGGCGTAGGCGGCGTGGGAGCCGGAGTGGCTCTCTTCGGCGCGCAGCTCGAGCACCGCGCCGGCGCTGACCTCCATCAGCCGGCGCAGCCGCGCCACCGGTGGCGCGTAGACGAAGTCCTCCGCGTAGCAGAGCGTGATCCCGGCCTTCGCGACGGCCGCGAGCACCGCGTCGGCGTTCCGGAGCGCCGTGGCGAGCATCTGCTCGCGCGGCTCCGTCCCTTCGCAGAACGCGCCGGTCAGCGGCTTTTCCACGATCACGTGCTTGCCGGCCCGCGCCGCCGCGATCGCGATCTCGTGGTGGGAGTCGGTGGTCGAGCAGATGTCCACCACATCCACGTGGGGCGAGGCGACGAGCTCGCGATAGTCGGTGAAGACGCGCGGGATGTCGTGCTCGTGCGCGAATCGCTCGGCCTCCGCGCGGGTCCGCGCGCACACCGCCGCCAGCTCGACCCTGGCGCCGAGCAGCGGGCGGTAGTTGACCGCGTGGAGCTCGGCGGCGAAGCGCGCCCCGACGATCCCGATCCGCAACAGACTCACGAGAGCCTGGCCTTCATCCACTCGCCCACGCGCGCGCGCGCCGACCGGACGTCGCACGGGAGGCGGCGGCGGTATTTCTTGGCGAACCGCGCGAGCGCCGCCTCCCGGAGCGCGCGGTCGGCGCGCTCACCCGCCGGGTCCGCGGCGAAGCTGCGGGTACGGGTGCGGCCGCCGTGGTGGCGGAACGGCGCGCGGACGACGAAGCACCGCCGGCCGCGCTCGCGCACGGCGAGCGAGAGGTCGCGGTCGAGGCCGTGGTAGAAGCCGTAACCTTCGTCGAAGCCGCCGACCGTCTCCATGAGATCACGCGCCAGGCACATGCAGACGGAGTCGACGAAGGCGACTTCCTCCCACGGCGCGCGAACCGTCGGCCCCTCGGCGAGGCTGTGGACGAGGGTGCGGCCCACCGCGCGGCCGTCGGCGCGCAGGCGCTTCGCGCCGTAGAGGCCCGCGAGCCCCGCCCCCGGCTCGGCGAGCGCCGCCAGCAGCCGCGCGAGCCACGCGGGCTCGATCATCTCGGTGTCGTTGTGGAGCACGCAGACGTACTCGGTCTCCGCCAGGCGCCACGCCCGGTTGAGCGTGGCGATCACCGAACGGTTTTCGGGATTGCGCTCGAACCGGAGCGGATAGGGATACTCGAAGCGCTCGAAGAACTCGCGCGTGCCGTCGGTGGAGCCGTTGTCGATCACGACGAGCCGGAAGGGCTCGGTGGTGGCACGGAGGCTGTCGAGGCAGGCCCGCGTGAGCGCGAGCCCGTTGTAGACGCTCATCACGAGGGCCACGCGCGGCGCGGCGCGCACGGCCTCGTCAGCGGCGGTCGATCGGGACGTACGTGGCGTGCGTCGGTCCGGTGTAGTCCGCGCGCGGCCGGATGAGGCGGTTGTTCGCGTGCTGCTCCATGACGTGCGCGGCCCACCCCGCGACCCGGCTGATCGCGAAGATCGGCGTGAACTGGTCGGTCGGGATTCCCATCGACTTGTACGCGGCGCCCGAGTAGAGATCCACGTTGGGGTAGATGTGCTTGTCCTCGATCACGACGCGGGCGACGGTGTCGAGGATCTCGACGTAGCTCGTGTTGCCCATCTGCCGGCCCAGCTCCGTGGCGAGCCGGCGCAGGTGCTTCGCGCGCGGGTCCTCGACGCGGTAGACGCGGTGGCCGAAGCCCATGACGCGCGCCTTGTCGGCGAGCGCCTTCCGGATCCACGCGTCCGCCCGCTCGGGCGTCCTGATCTGCTCGACCATCAGCATGACCTGCTCGTTGGCGCCGCCGTGGAGCGGCCCCTTGAGCGCGCCGATCGCCGCGGTGATCGCCGAGTGGAGATCCGACATCGTCGCGGCGGTGACGCGCGCGGCGAACGTGGACGCGTTGAACTCGTGGTCGGCGTGCAGGATGAGCGCGACGTGGAACGTCTTCACCTCGAGCGGCGTCGGCTTCGTGCCGCTCAGCATGTAGAGGAAGTTGGCCGCCAGGCTGAGCTTCGGGTTCGGCGCCACGAGCGGCTTGCCCCGGCGGATTCGCTCCCAGGCGGCCACGAGCGTCGGCATCTTGGCCGTGATGCGGATGGCCTTGCGCGCCGTCGCCTCGCGCGAGTTGTCGGCCGCGTCCGGGTCGAAGGCGGAGAGCGCCGACACGCCGGTCCGGAGCACTTCCATCGGGGTCGTCTTCCTCGGCAGCGCGCGGAGCATGGCGACGAACTTCGGCGGGAGCTGCCGGTTCGCGGTGGCCGAGAGCGCCTTCAGGTGGGCGTCCCATTCCTTCCGGCTCGGGAGGCCGCCATGCCAGAGGAGGTAGACCACCTCTTCGAAGGAGGAGTGCTCGACGAGGTCGTTGACGTCGAAGCCCCGGTAGACGAGGCGGCCCTCGCGTCCGTCGATGAAACAGATGTCCGACGTCGAGACGACGACGTCCTCGAGACCGCCTTTGCTCTCGCTGCTCATGGGCTCCCTCGCAGACGTGTGGTGAGAACGGTTTGCTTTTATCATACGTCGGGGCCCGCTTCAAGGCGCGCCCCTGCGCGTGAACGACTTTTACGACCGCCACCCTATCAGCGAGCAGCAGGTGCTAGCCGCCGTCTCCCGGCGCCGCGGCGGCGACCTTCGCGGGCTGACCGCCGACGAGCTGTTCGAGTTCGACCAGGACCACTACGGCGGCCTTGCCGCCGTGGACGCGCTGGCCCGCCGCGCGGGGATCACGGCCGCGAGCCGGGTCCTCGACGTCTGCGCCGGCCTGGGCGGCCCCGCCCGGTTCCTCGCCACGCGGCGCGGGTGTCGGGTCGTGGCGGTCGAGCTCAACGCCGGCCGCGCGGCCGGCGCCGCCCGCCTCACCGCCCTCGTGGGCCTCGCCGCGCGCGTCGCCGTCGTCAGGGGTGACGCCACAGGACTGCCGTTCGCCGACGGCGCCTTCGACGCCTGCGTGAGCCAGGAGGCCCTCCTCCACGTGGCCGACAAGGCGGTCGTCCTCGAGGGCTGCCGACGCGTCCTCCGACCGGGCGGCCGGCTCGCGTTCAGCGACTGGATCGCCCGCCCGGCCCTCGCGGACCGGGAGCGGGAGCAGCTCCGGACGTGGATGGCGGCCACGACCCTGCAGTCCCTCGACGGCTACCGCGCGCTCCTCGGGCGGGCGGGCTTCACGGCGCCGGAGGCGGAGGACCTATCCGACGAGTGGCGACCCATTCTGAGATCCCGCCGCGAGATGTTCCGGGCGACGCGCACGGAGACGGTGGCGCGGCTCGGCGAGGTGCTCACCCGCGAGTACGACGCGCTCTACGCTTTTTTCGTCGGGCTCGTCGAGGACGGGAAGCTCGGCGGCGGTCGCTTCAGCGCGACGCGCTGATCAGCGGCGGCGGACCGTCGCGAGCGCGGCGCCGAGCGCGTCCAGCGTGTAGGGCTTCGCGATCACGAAGGCGACACGGCCCACCTCCTCGGGGCTGAGCGCGCTCCCCGACGCCCAGCCCGTGACGAGGCCCACGGGCAGATCCGGCCACCGCATCCCGACCGTGCTCGCCACGTCCCAGCCAGTCATCCCGGGCATGCCGAGGTCGGTGATCACAACGTCCACCTGCTGGCCGCGCTCGAGCCGATCGAGCCCCTCACGCCCCCCGCCGGATTCGATGACCGCGTGGCCAAGCACGGCGAACGCCTCGGCCAGCGCGCGGCGCACCGCCGGCTCGTCGTCGATGAGCAGGATCCTGAGCGGCACCGGCGTCGGTGTCGGCGCCGCGGCCGGCGGGTCGGCGGCGGCCGGAGCGCCGTCGGCCTGCGGCAGGCGCACGGTGATGACGGTGCCCTGGCCGGGGGCGCTCTCGATCTCGAGCTCCCCACGGTGGCGCAGGACGATGCCGTGGGTGAGGGAGAGTCCGAGCCCCGTGTTGTGCGGCCCCTTCGTCGTGAAGAACGGCTCGAGCGCGCGGTGGCGCACGTCGTCGGTCATCCCGACGCCGGTGTCGGCGACCGCACAGACGACCCGGCCGTCGGCGGCGGCCGTCGTGATCGTGATCGTCCCGCCCTGCGGCAGCGCATCGACCGCGTTGAGGAGCAGGTTCATGATCACCTCGCGGAGCGGCGGCGCCTCGCCAGCGATCTCCGGCACCGGGGCGAGGTGTGGCACGATTTCGATCGTGACCCCGCGCACGTGCGCCTGGTCCTGCCACCGGGGCCGCGTGAGCTCGATCACGTCCCGGACGAGCTCGTTCAGGTCCACGCGCGCCGTCTGCGCGATAGGCCGCACCGCGGTGAAGCCGAGCACCCGACGCACGACCTCGGCGGCGTCCAGCGTCGCCCGCTGGATGACCTCGAGCGGGGCGCGGATCTCCGCCTCTCGCACCTTGAGAAGCAGGAGCTGGTTCCGTCCCGAGACCACCGAGAGCAGGTTGTTGAGGTGGTGCGCCATGCCGGAGGCCATCTGGCCCATCGCGCGCAGCCGCTCGCCCTCGACGACCCGGGCCTGGACGGTCTTGAGGTCCTCGAGGGCCCGGCCGAGCTGCGCGGCCGCGAGCTGCGCCTCCTCGAGGAGCCGCGCGTTGTCGAGCGCGTAGGCGACGTGGGCCAGGAGCGTGTTGAGGAACTGGAGGTCGGTCGGGCTGAACACGCGCTCATCGGCATCCGCGGCGCTCTTGGCAAGGTCGACGACGCCGATGATCCGGTCCTCGATGCGGATCGGCATGGAGAGCGTGTCGCCCGCGATCGCCGGCTCGCCGAACCGCGCGACCCGCCCCGCGACCCCCTCGCCCACGGCCACCTCGCGCCCCGCGGCGCCCTCCCACCCCGGCCCGCGGGCGGCGACGACGCGGAGCGCGCGCCGCTCGGCGTCGAGCAGCATGATCGAGCCGCGCGTCGCCCGCACCATTCGCATGCTCCGCTCGAGAACGAGGCTCAGGAGGTCCTGCATCTTGGGGACGCGCGAGGCGAGCTCGACGAGCTCGTTCAGCGCCGAGAGCTTGAAGACCAGGTCTTGCAGCCGGTCGGTCGAGCTGCGCAGGTCCTCGAGCATCCGCGCGAACGCGCCGCCGATCTGGCCGATCTCGGCGACGCGCCCGAGGCCGGGCACCGCCGACTCGACGACCGGCGCCGCGCGCGTCAACGTGGCGGCCACGGGCGCGGCCATCGCCTCGGCGAGGCGCGTGATCTGGCCGAGCATGCGCCGCAGGACCACGAAGCCGAGCACGGCGAGCAGGAGCGAGAGCAGCAGGCTGATCTGGGCCTCGAGCGTCCGGAGCGCCCCGGTGCGCCACAGCACGGGGAGCAGCGCGAGGAGCGGCAGGAGGGCGGCGAGCGCGAAGACAACCGCGGCCGCGTGTCGGAGCCCGATCGTCTGTGAGAAGAAGCTCCCGAGTCGCATGCGCCTCCCCTCAGCGGAACCGCTTGAGCAGGTCCTTGAGGCCGCCCTCGATTTTCTGGCGGTCGACATCGCGGACGATCGTCGAAGGATCGACCCGGATCGACGGCGCGGCGGCGATCCCGGTCACCCTCGCCTTCAGCTCGCCGCGCCCGTGGTTCACGACCATGTCGAGGTTCATCCGGCCGGTGACGAGCCCGTACTGGCCGGCGACCGCGACCTTCATCACGCGGCTGGAATAGAGGAGGTCGCGGGTCGTGACGACGCCGTTCGCGATCTGGTAGGTGCCCGTGATCGAGTCGAACTCGAGGGGCGAGGCGAAGAGCGACGTCGGCAGGTCGGCGTTCAGCAGCGCCGACACCGCGCCCCCGACCCGCACGACGCCGCCGATGAGTGCCAGCGCCTGCGGGCCGACCACGCGCCCGGGACCAATGCGGAGCCGCCCGGGACCCGAGAGCGTGCCCCAGAGGTCGCCCGCGCTGAATACCAGCGCGCCGGCGAGATCGAGCGGGCCCGCCACCGCGTAGCCCTGGCAGAGAAAGTCCACGAGCAGGGGCTCGAGCGGCAGCGTCTTGATCGCGACGTCGGCGAGCTGCACGCGCACGCCACGGTCGAGCGTCACGTCAAGGTTCAGCACGATCGAGCCGCCGGCGAGGCCCGCCGTCACCGGGCGGCTCGTGAGGCGGCCGGCGTCCCACGCGGCGTTGTCGAACTTCAACGCGGTGAGCGTCAGGGTGCGCAGGTTGGGCGCGGGACACGCCGCAACCGGCTGGGTGACGCGCAGGTTCGCCAGCTCGACGACGCCGGCGGCCTGCGGCGCGCCGAGCATCCCGCTCACGGTCAGGGCGCCCTTGACGGCGCCGGCGATCGCCGGCGTCGGCCCGACGGCCGCGGCGACGAGTGGGGCGATGTTCCTGCCCTCCATCACGACGCGCGCGCTCACGGGCGCCTCGAAGAGGCTCCGCGCGCCGTTCAGCACGATCCGCCCCCCGGTGATCGTCACGCCCAGGTCGCCCGGCTTCACCCGCGCCGTGCCCTCGACCAGGACCGCGGGTCCGACGTCGAGCGCGAGGTCGAGGTCCTCCACGCGGTAGCGGGAGAGCGCGCCGGACGTCCCGCGGGCGACGTAGGTCACCGTGCCTTTCTCGATCTTCACGCGCGCCGTCAGGGCCGCGGCGGCGGCGCCGCCCGCCCCGCTGCCGCGCCCGCCGCGCCCGGGGCCCCGGGGCTCCGGGGAGGCGCCGAGGCTCGCGACATTCAGCCGGCCGTCGGGATCCCGGATGAGCGTGATCACCGGCTGGCGGAGCGTGAGGTCGCCGAACTCGAGCCGCCCGGAGAGGAGCGGGCGGACCCTCAGGGCGAGCCGGCCGGTCTCGAGCTTGAGGAAGGGCGCGGCGCCGAAGCGCGGGTCCTCCGCGATCTCGAGGTCGTGCAGCCGCACGGCCGGCCGCGGGAACAGCACCACGGAGACCGACGCGAAGGTGACGGGCCGACCGAGGGCCTGCGACGCCGTGGCGGCGATCAGCGACTGGACGCGCGGCGTGTCCACGACGTAGGGGAACGCGATGACCGCGGCGATCGCCAGGACGGCGACCGCCGCGAAGATCCCGAAGACCCACTTCAAGGTGCGCTTCAACGCGCACCTCCAGGAGCCGTTATGAGGACTGGATCGCGGAGAGGCGCCAGGGCTTGGGCCCGACCGGGCGCGCGAAGGTCCAGTACTCCTCGACGTCCTGCGGCGTCCTGGACCCATCGACGAGGGCGCCAGTCGTGTCGTCGAGCGTGGAGTCGACGAGGGACCCGGCGAAGTACACCGTCACCCAGTCCTGCCCGCTCTCCTGCCACGCCTCGCTCACCTCGGCACGCTTGATCTGGATCTGCTCGACACGGTTCGTCTGGCGCGCGCCCCGGAGCTGGTCGCACTGGCTCTGGAGCCGCGCGAATTCCTGGGGCATGAGCCGGTCGTTGACGCGGCTCATGTCCCGCCGCGTGATCCCCGCCTGGACGTCGGCGAACACCTGCTGCGCCCACTGGGCGAACACGGCGGGGTCGAAGGCCGCGTCCATCTGGCGAATGAATCCGAGGCCGCGCTCGAGGTCGGAGGGCGCGGCCGGCGCGACCGCCGTCGTCCCGCCCGACCAGCTCTGGCTCCCGTCGCCGGCGCCGTAGGCGCTCGCCCCGGCACCCGCGTACGCGGGCTCGGGCGCGGTCCCGCGGCTCCGGAGCATGCGGACGAGCAAGAAAATGCCGCCGCCGATCAACAGGATCTCGAGCAGGCCGATGCCGCCGCCCAAGCCGCCACCGATGCCCCCGCCCATGCCGCCGAACAACAGCGAGCCGAGGAGGCCGCCGAGGGCGAAGCCGGCGATCCCGCCCATGAGACCGCCGAAGATGCCCGGCCGGGGCGAGGGCCCGGGCTGGGTGAGCGGGCGCGACGGGCTCGTCGGGTTCGCCGGCGTGACGGGCGACGGCGCCGGCCGCGAGGGCGCCGAGTACGAGCGCGAGCCGCGGCTGCCGCCGCCTCCCGCGCGCGCCCACACGCTCCCGGTGTCGACCAGCAGCAGCGACACGAGCGCCAAGCCGAGCAGCATCGGAAGGGCTCGAGACTTCATAAGCCGCACCTCCGCCCTCATTCTAGCCTATGCGGGGTCCCCGCTCCATCAGCTTCCGCAGCTCCTTCTTCAAGATCTTGCCCGTCGGGTTCTTCGGCAGCGCGGCGATGAATTCGATCGACTCGGGGACCTTGTAGGCCGCGACCGCGTCCCGGCAGATCTTCTGCAGCTCCTCGGGCGCGACGCGCCGGCCATCCTGCAGGACGACGAAGGCCTTCACCGCCTCGCCGCGCACCGCATCGGGCACGCCCACGACCGCCGCTTCTCGCACCGCCTCATGGCGGAACAGGACCTCCTCGACCTCGCGCGGGAACACCTTGAAGCCGGCGACGTTGATCATGTCCTTCACGCGGTCGACGAGGAAGTAGTAGCCGTCGGCGTCGCGGTAGCCGATGTCACCCGAGTGGAGCCAGCCGTTCCGGATCGACTGCGCCGTGGCCTCGGGATCGCCGAAGTAGCCCCGCATCACGTTCGGGCCCTTGATGAGGATCTCGCCGAGCTCGCCGTCGGGCACCTCCCGCCCCTCGCCATCAACGACCCTCATCTCGACGTTCTCGATCGGCGTGCCGACCGAGCCCGGGCGCACGGCGACGTCGTGGTTCCACGCCGCGAAGGGTGAGCACTCGGTGAGGCCGTAGCCCTGCGTGACCGGCCGCCCGTGGCGCTCCTGCCAGCGGCGCTCGACGTCGGTGGGGAGCGGCGCCGCGGCCGAGAAGAAGAGGCGGATCGAGGAAAAGTCGAGCGTCCGCTCCATGGAGAGGAACAGGATGTACATCGTCGGCACGCCGTAGAAGAGCGTGATCCGGTGGCGCGTCACGGCGTCGAGGAACTGGTCGGGAACGAAGCGCGGCTGGATGACGAGCAAGCCACCCGCCGTGATGAGCGCGTTCATGACGAAGTTCTGACCGAAGCAGTGGAACATCGGCACCGCGCAGAGCCCGCGGTCTGCGGGCGTCATCCGGAGATGGTGCACGGTGGCGTAGGCGTTCGAGACGATGTTGGCATGTGTGAGCATGACGCCCTTCGGGCGTCCCGTGGTCGCCGACGTGTAGAGGATGGCGGCGGTCTCCTCGCGGTCGATGTCGAGCGCGCGCACGGGCGTGCCGCCCGGGAGCGACGCCAACTCCTCGGCGTGGAGCACGTGCCGCACGGAGGGCATGCGATCGCGCGACGGCAGATTGCCCGCCACCGCGGCCGCCGTGACGATCGCCGCCGGCGTCGCGTCGCCCACGATGTACGCGATCTCGTCGGCCGCGTAGGTGACGTTCAGCGACAGCGGCACGACGCCCAGCTTCTGGGCCGCGTAGTACGCCAGCGCGAACTCGGCCGAGTTTGGCAGGTGCAGGCCGATCCGGTCGCCGGGTCTGAGCCCGAGCAGCTTCCAGCGGCCAGCGAGGACCGAGCACGCGCCGTCGAGGTCCCCGTACGTCCACGTGCGGTCGCCCGCGATCAGCGCGGGACGGTCCGTGTGGGAGCGCGCCGAGGTCTCGAGAAGCTGCGCGACGTTCACGGAATGAGAAGGACCTTGCCCGTCGTCTTTCGTCCCTCGAGCGCGCGGTGTGCCTCCGCGGCGTCCTTGAGCGGGAACTCGAACGCGATGCGCAGCCTGAGCTTGCCGTCGCGGATCCAGCCCGCGACCTCGCCCGCGCGCTGCAGAAGCTCGGCGCGCGTGAGGATGTGGTGGTTGAGGCTCGGCCGTGTCAGGAAGAGCGAGCCCTTGGCGTTGAGCGTCTGCGGGTCGAACGCGCCGATCGGCCCGCTCGACTGGCCGTAGAGCGCCATCAGGCCGCGCGGCGCCAGGCAGTTGAACCCCTTGTCGAACGTCGTCTTGCCGACGGAATCGTAGACGACCTGGCATCCCTTGCCGCCGGTGATCCGCTTCACCTCGGCTTCGAAGTCCTGGTTGGTGTAGAGGATGACCTCGTCGGCGCCCGCCTCGCGCGCGAGCTTGGCCTTCTCCTCCGTCGAGACGGTGCCGATCACGCGCGCGCCCCGCATCTTGGCCATCTGGCAGAGGAGCAGGCCGACGCCGCCCGCCGCCGCATGCACGAGGCAGGTGTCGCCGCCCTTGAGCGGGTACGTCGAGCAGGCCAGGTAGTGCGCGGTCATCCCCTGGAGCATCATGGCCGCGCCCTGCTTGGTGCCGAGCCCCCCCGGCAGCACGACGAGCCGCTGCGCGGGCACCGCGGCGTACTGCGCGTAGGCGCCGGGCACGCCCGTGTAGGCGACCTTGTCGCCGACCTTGACGTCTGTCACGCCGGGGCCCACGGCGGTGACCGTGCCGCCGGCCTCGAGCCCCAGCGTGAGCGGCATCTCGAGCTTGTAGAGCCCGCTGCGCTGGTAGACGTCGATGTAGTTGAGCCCCGCGGCGTCGACCTTGACGACCGCCTCGCCCGCCTTCGCCGTGGGCTCGGGGGCGTCCTCGTACTTGAGGGCTTCGGGACCGCCGGGTGCGTGGATGCGAACGGCTTTCATGGGGATGACCTCCGTGATCGGATTCGTGCAGCGGAGCGGATTATAGCACCGGCGTCCGCGTGCGCTCGCCGAGGAGCCCGCGGAGCCAGTGATAGAGCGCGAAGGATTCGAGGGCGAACGGCGGGAAGCCCAGGTACCCGAGCACGGGCATCTCGAAGAGCTTCACGTCGGGCCCATACGGGACCATATAGGTCCACTTCGTCAGCGCCCAGAAGTTCCAGAACTCCCAGAGGACGCCGCAGACGAGGCCGCTCGCAAGGAGGGCGCAAAGGCGCGACGCGTCTCCCCCCTCGAGGTCCGTGAGCCACGAGGGGCGGCCACGGCGGCAGTTCCACGGCTCGAGCAGGAGCGCCCAGCCGGTCCACACGAGCGGGACGAGCCACGCCGAGACGACGGCGAGCGGCAGGACCACGCTCGCGGCTCCCGCGGCGACGGTGAGATTCAGGACGCCGGACGAGGGGCGCCATGGGCGCACCCGCGCGCGCGCGAAGAGCGTGGCGCGGAGCGCGGCGGCCGTCAGGAAGAGCGCGGGAAAGATCGTCGCGAACGCCCAGTCGTAGCCGACGCGGCGCAAGAGAAGATCGGGCTCCATGTTGTGGTACTGCCACCAGAGGCCGACCGCGTCGGCGCCGCCACGCCAGAAGCGTGGCGCGTCGTACCACTCGAAGAGCCACCAGCAGCCGATCGAGGCGAGCGCGACGAGCACGCCCTCGACGCGGTCGGTCGTGAGGTAGGAGCGCCCGGTGAGCCGCGCGACGACCGCATCCATGAGGAGCACGTAGCCCGTCCACACGATCGGCGTGAACCACCGCCCCACGAGCGCCGAGCCCGACAACAGCAGAATCTCCGCGCCGACGATGACCGCTCCGCCAAGGTACGCGTGCAGGGGGAGGCGGGGGCGCCCGCAGGCGAGTGTCGTTCCGAGCAACGCGGGTGCCCCCGCCTCCCCTGCCCCGTTAGACCTTGAGGAGCGAGCGGATCTCCTTCACCGTGCCCTCGCGCCAGTCCAGATACCGCTCGGCGCGGAGCCCGCGCCGGACTTCGAGCATCTTCTTCTCGATCTCCTCGGTCTGCGCGGGCGGCCGCTCGATGAAGCGGGCGAGCTCCTTCATGGTCTCGTCGAAGAAGACGAAGACCGGGATCGAGCGGAACATCCCTTGGTTCAGGTACTGGTCCATGAGGTCCGGGTTTTTGTCACGCAGGAAGACGCGCATCTCGATGTTCGGGTTCCCCTCGACCATCTTGGCCATCACCGGGACGTTGTAGAGCGCGTCGCCACACCAGTCCTCGGTGATGACCAGGAGCTTGAGCCTCTTGCCGAGCTTGTCGAGCGCCGCACGGTCCTCCGGCTTGATCTTGATCTCACCGAGGAACTGGACGAACTTCTCCTTGTTCGTCCCCATCTGGTCGAGATACTGCTGGAACGTCATGCCCTGCGCGAACCGCTCTTTCGTGACCATGGTGCCGTCGAGCCTCCCCGTCACCGCATCGTGGACAGATCGATCGTGAAACGGCTGACATCGCGGCCGTCCGCGTCGCGGACGACCAGGAGCACGCGCGACTTCCCGGTGAGGTCCCGGATCGGAAAGCCGTAGACGCAGCGCGCGAGGTAGCCGCCGCCCTCCTGGCGCGCGGCGGTCCGTTCGTTCTGGACGAAGGCGGCCTCGACCTCGCGGTCGCCGAGGATGAGCCGTGGCGCGTAAAAGCGCGCGAAGTCCTCTCGCGGGCCCCGGAGCTGCGCCCAGATCATGAGCCGATCCTGCTGCTCCTGGAGGAGCCGCGCCGGCGCGCCGGGCTTCATCGGCTCGCTCCTGAACGCCGCGTGCCGTGCGGCGAGGACGAGGCGGTGGAAGGGCGTGACGATCATGACGCTGTCGCCGGCGCCGTTGGCCACGCGCCACTCGGCGTCGAACGCCTCGTTGGTCACCGAGTGCCGGCCGACGCGCAGCGCCTGGTCCCGCTCGGCGGGCGCCAGCGTGAGCGATGCCGCGAGCGCCGGCGCGCCGGCCACCAGCGCCAGGCCCGCGAGCGTCGTCGCGGCGAGCCCGCCGGATCTCACGGCGCCTTGCCGACCACGACGCGGTTGAAGGTTTCCGGCACGAAGTACTTCGCGGCGACGCGCTGGACGTCCTGGGCCGTCACGCGCCCGATGCGGTCCCGGTAGCGGTCGGCGTAGTCGAGCCCGAGCCCCAAATCCTCGACGGCCGTGACGAAGTCCGCCACCTTCCCGGAGGTGTCGAGGCGGAGCGGGAAGCTCCCGATCAGGTAGGACTTGGCGAGCCCGAGCTCGGCGTCGGTCACCGGCTCGCGGATCATCCGCGCGAGCTCCTCCCCGAGGAGCACCTGGACCTTCGGCGCCTCCGCCGTGCGGGTCTGGGCGCTCAGGATGAACGCGGAGCCGAGCTTCGACGGCGAGACGTAGCTGTACACCGAGTACGCGAGGCCCCCCTCCTCGCGCACGCGCGAGTAGAGGCGCGAGGCCGAGCCACCGCCAAGCACGTACGAGGCCACGACGAGCGGGAAATAGTCGGGGTTCGTCTGGCGGATCGCCTGGCGGCCGAGCATGATCGTGGACTGGGTGAGGTCGCGCGCGATCATCTCCTCCCGCGGCGGCGGGCCCGGCGCCGCCTCGGCGACGCCCGCGGGCCGCCCCGCGGGGCGGCGCCAGCCGCCGAAGCGGGCCAGGATCTCGCGGCGCGCCTCGTCCACCGTGACGGCGCCGACGACCGCGATGATGGCGGCGTCGGGCCGGAACCGCCCGGTGTGGAACCCGACGACGTCGTCGCGCGTGAGGCGCCCGACCGACTCGCGCGTCCCCTCGACCGGCGTGCCGTACGAGTGGTTGGGATAGATCAGCCGCGAGAGCGCGCGCGCCGCGACCGTGCCCGGATCCTCCTCCGAGCGCTTGATGGCCGCCTGGATCTCGGCAGCCTTCCGCGTGACCTCGCTCTGCGGGAACGTGGGGGTCAGGACGACCTCCGAGAGCAGGTCGAGACCGAGGCCGAGATCCTTCTTGAGAACGCGCAGCGACGCCGTGACGTTGTCGCGGCTCACCCCCGCCTCGAGACTCCCACCGACGAACTCGATCGCCGAGTCGAGCTCCGGGCCTGTGCGCTTGGCCGTTCCGCGCGTGAGGAGCGCGCCCGTGAGGTTCGCGAGGCCCGCGCGATCGGCCGGGTCGAACGACGCGCCCGCGCGGACGAGCACGCGCACCGCCACGATCGGCACCGCCGGGCGCTCGGCCACGAGCAGCACGACGCCGTTGGGGAGCTCCTCGCGGTGCGCGAGCGGCGCCGCGGCGGCGGGCGCCGCGACGAGGAGGAGCAGCAGGGGCGCCAGGCGGATCGTCAGCGTGGTCATCACGGCTTCGGTAGCAGGACTCCGACGTTCCGCTTGTCCTCGGGGAACCAGGTGCGCGCGACACGCTGGAGGTCGGCCGCGGTGACGGCGCGGATCTTGGCGATGTACGTGTCCTTCGTCTGGTAGCCGCCGATCAGCTCGAAGCGTACCAGCAGCGACGCGCGGCGGTGGATCGAGTCCTCCTGGAAGACGAACGCGGCCTCGAGCTGGTTCTTGGCGCGCGTCAGCTCCTCGTCGCTCACGGGCTCGGTCCCGAGGCGCTCGAGCTGCGCGAGCAGCTCCTTCTCGAGGGCCTCGGGCGTCTTGCCGGGCATCGGCGTGGCCCAGAACCAGAAGAGGTTTGGGTCGAGCGAGAACCAGGAGTAATCGCCGCCCGCGTCGAGCGCGAGCTGGCGCTGGTAGACGAGCTCCTTGTAGAGCCGCGAGGCGCGCCCGCTGGCCAGGATCGTGGAGAGCACCTCGAGGGCGGGCGCGTCCGCCGACGTCTGGTTGGGTGCGTGCCAGGCGAGGTAGACGATCGGCAGCTCGGCCTGCTTGCGAACGATGACCCGCCGCTCGCCGTTGGGCGGCGGCTCGACCGCGAGCACGGGCGGCGGCGCCGCGCCCCGCGGGACGCGCCCGAAGCGGCGCTTGATCCTGTCGAGCGCGTCCGCCGCCCTGAAGTCGCCCACGGCCACCACGATCGCGGTGTTGGGGACGTAGTAGGTGTTGTGGAAGGCGCGGATCTCGGCCGGCGTGATCCGCGCGATGTCCTCCATCCAGCCGATGACGGGGTAGCCGTAGGGGTGCGCCTTGAAGGCGATGGAGCTCACGGCCTCGCCGAGGAAGCCGCCCGGGTCGTCCTCGGTGCGCGTGCGCCGCTCCTCGATCACCACCTGGCGCTCCGACTCGATCTCCTTGGGGTCCAGCAGGAGGTTCTGCATGCGGTCCGCCTCGAGCTCGATCACGAGGTCGAGCCTGTCGGCGGCGATGTTGACGTAGTACGAGGTGACGTCCTGCGACGTGAAGGCGTTGTCCTGGCCGCCGTTCTGCTCGACGAGCCGGGCGAACTGGCCGCGCCCGTAGGTCGGCGTCCCCTTGAACATCATGTGCTCGAGGAAGTGCGCGATGCCCGTCGCGCCGCGCTGCTCGTTGCGCGAGCCGACGCGATACCACACCTGGAACGACACGATCGGGCTCCGGTGGTCCTCGAGCAGGAGAACGCGGAGACCATTGTCGAGCGTCGTGGCCAGAACGCCGTCGGCGGCGTGGCAGCGGACGACGGGGAGCCCGAGAGCCAGCACCAGGAGGATCACGAGGAGGCGCGTCACTGCCCGATTATAGCGCGCCGGCCACGCACGAGGGCTGCTGGTGTATCATCGGGGCCGATGCGTGTCCCCGCGCTCCTGCTCGCGGCGCTGCTTGCCCCCGCCGGCGCCGCCGCCCAGCTCTGCGACGAGCCGTTCGCGACGGTGTTCGAGCGGGTGTCGCCCGCCGTCGTGTCGATCCAGGTGACGAAGATCAACAAGTCGAAGCCGCTGCGCCGCTTCGAAACGATCGTGGGCTCTGGCTTCGTGATCGAGCGCGACGGCCAGGTGTTGACCAACGCCCACGTCGTGGACGGCGCCGCCTCGCTCTCGGTCACGCTCGACTCGGGCACCAGGGTGCCGGGCCGCCTCATCGGCCTCGACTCGCTGCTCGACCTGGCGCTCATCCGCGTCGAGACGACTGCGCCGCTGCCGGTCGCGCGCCTGGGCGACTCGTCGGTGCTTCGCGTCGGCGAGGAGGTCGCCGCGATCGGCAATCCGCTCGGGCTCGACCAGACGATGACGCGCGGGATCGTGAGCGGCTTGAACCGCCTGCTCCCCGGCTTGGCGGAGCAGCCGCTGATCCAGACCGACGCGCCGATCAATCCGGGCAACTCGGGCGGGCCGCTCGTGGACCGCTGCGGCAACGTCATCGGCATCAACACGTTCATCTCGGAGGAGGCGCAGTCGATCGGCTTCTCCATCCCGATCAACAGCGCCAGGGCGGTCCTGAAGGAGCTCCGCGACGCGGGCCGCGTGGTGCGCCCGTGGCTCGGCATGCAGGGTCGCGAGGTGGACGGGCGGCTCTCCGCGATCGTCAAGCTGCCGCTCACCCCGGGTTATCTCGTCGAGATCGTCTACGAGGGGAGCCCCGCGGAGCGCGCGGGCGTGCGCGGCGGCACCACGGCGGTCGTCGTGCAGGGCGAGGAGTACCTGCTCGGCGGCGACGTCCTCACCGCGATCCAGGGCACGCCCGTCCGGACCCACCAGGACTACGTCGCGAAGGTGCGCACGCTCAAGCCCGGCCAGCTCGCGCGCGTGACGATCGTGCGCGCCGGCCAGGTCCGCGAGCTCACGCTCGCCGTCGCCGAGCGCCCGCGCCTCCCCTCCGACCTCGTCGACTGAGTCGTCGGGCGGGGCCCTCCCTCGCGGCATCGCCCGTTCGCCCAGGAACGTAGGCCACCTCGAGCTTGAGGCGGTCCGGGTCCTCGAAGAAGACCGCGTAGTAGCCCGCCGCGTACTCGGGATGGTCGCGCGGTGGGCCGTACAGCGTCGGGATCTCGCGCGCCACGAGGAACTCCTGGTGGAAGACGTCCACCGCCGCGCGCGCCCCGACACCGAACGCGAGGTGGTTCAGACCGGTGCGCTTCCGGTGGAACACGGGCTCCCTGCGCTCGCGCGCGGTCGCGATGAGCCAGAAATCGGCCGTGCCGTTCGTCATTCCCAGGATGTCGCGCGTGACCACGAGCGGCCGGTACTCGAAGTACTCGAGCAGCGCCCGGTAGAACGGGAGCGACCGGCCGGCGTCCGACACGTTGAGCTGCACGTGGTAGAGCGAGGTTTTCACCGTGGTCCCTCCAGGAGACGCCGGGCCTTCCTGAACACGCCGCGCAGCATCGGGCGCGTGAGCCTGCCGGTGAACGTGTTCTGCTGGCTCGGGTGGTACGAGGCGATCAGTGTGAGGCCGTCGGCGAACGTGGCGGTCGCGCCGTGCGCGAACTTCAGCGCGCGCATCGGCCCCGGGGACCCGAGCCTGCGCCGCGCGCGCAGGTAGGCCTGCCAGCCGATGCGTCCGAGCCCGACGACGACGCGCACACGCTCGAGCAGCCGCAGCTCCTCGAGGAAGAAGGGCTCGCAGGCGGCGATCTCCCGCGGCGTCGGCTTGTTCGCCGGCGGCGCGCAGCGGATCGTCGCGGTGATGTAGGCGTCGCGGAGCCTCAGGCCGTCGTCCCGATGGCGCGAGGTCGGCTGATTCGCGAACCCCGCGTGGTGGAGCGCGTCGAAGAGCCAGTCGCCGCTCCGGTCCCCCGTGAACATCCGTCCCGTCCTGTTCCCGCCGTGCGCCGCCGGCGCCAGCCCCACGAGCAGCAGGCGGGCGCGCGCGTCCCCGAACCCCGGGAGCGGGCGCGCCCAGTAGCGCTGGCCCGCGTACCGGCGCGGCGGTGACACGGCGGCGGCCGCGCGATGGGCGACGAGCCGCGGGCACATCACGCAGCGGATGATCCGAGCGTTCAGCCGGTCGAGCGCGCTTTGCAATCCGCCGGGATTGTGACACGGTGAAGGCCATGCTGCCAGCGCGCGAGGAGGCGCGGGCCGATGTCCCCCGCCTGCGCCGAGCCCCGGATCCCGTTCTGATCGCATGATCACGCTCGCCGACATCGACGGCGCGCGGCGGCGGCTCGAGGGCGCGATCTACGAGACGCCGTGCCCGTACTCGCAAACGCTCTCGGAGCTCTCCGGCGCGCGCTGCTTCGTGAAGCTCGAGAACCTCCAGATGACCGGCTCGTTCAAGGAGCGGGGCGCCACCAACCTCCTGCTCCAGCTCGACGCGACCGCGCGCGCGCGGGGCGTCGTCGCCGCGAGCGCGGGCAACCACGGGCTCGCCGTCGCCTTCCACGCCGCGCGCCTCGGGATCCCGGCGGTCATCGTGATGCCCGAGTGGGCGCCGCTCATCAAGGTGACCTCGTCGCGCCGCTACGGCGCGGAGGTCATCCTGCACGGCGCGAACTACGACGAGGCGTACGCCCGGGCGCGCGAGGTCGAGGCCGAGCGCCGGCTCGCCTTCGTCCACCCCTTCGACGACGAGCGCGTGATCGCCGGGCAGGGCACGCTCGGCCTCGAGCTCCTGACCCAGCGGCCCGACATGGACGCGGTGCTGGTGCCCGTCGGCGGCGGCGGGCTCATCGGCGGCGTCGCCCTCGCGATCAAGTCCCACCGGCCCGCGGTGCGCGTCGTCGGCGTCCAGGCCGCGGCGCTCCCGGCGATGCAGCGCGCCCTCGAGGTCCGCGAGCGCGTCACACTGCCCGCCGCCTCGACCATCGCCGACGGCATCGCCGTGCGGCAGGTCGGCGAGCGCACGCTCGCGCTGGCGCGGACGTACGTCGACGAGATCGTCACGGTGGACGAGGAGGAGCTGGCGAACGCGATCCTGCTGCTCCTCGAGATCGAGAAGACGGTCGTCGAGGGCGCGGGCGCGGCCCCCCTCGCCGCCCTCCTGAACCGCCCGCTCGGGCTCGCCGGGCGGAGCGTGGTGCTCGTGCTCTCGGGCGGCAACATCGACGTGACCGTCATCGCGCGCATCATCGAGCGCGGCCTCGTGAAGGACGGCCGGCTGGTCCGCCTCGGCGTGCTCCTCCGCGACCGGCCGGGCGCGCTCGCCCGCCTCACCGGGCTCATCGCCGAGGCGCGCGCCAACATCCTGCACATCGAGCACGACCGCGCCTTTTCGCGCGGCGCGATCGGCGAGACCGAGGTCGAGCTCACGCTCGAGACCTCGGGGCGCGCCCAGATCGACGCGCTCAAGCAGCGGCTCGAGGCCGCGGGGTATCGCGTGGAAGAGCGGAGCGGCTAGACGCGGAGCGCGCCGCTGATCGCCGCGTAGGCGCGCTCGGCGAGCTCGCGGGCGGCCCGGCGCGGCTCCAGCGCGGGGTCCGGCTGGATCGGCGGGTGGTACGTGATCCGGACGCGCCCCGGCCGCGGCAGCAGGCGTCCGGGCGGCCACGACGCGTGGCCCCCGGCGATCGTGACAGGCAGGACGGGCGCGGCCAGCGAGACCGCCAGGCGGAAGGCGCCGGGCTTGAAGCGCTGCACCCTGCCGTCCGGGCTCCGCCCGCCCTCGGGAAAGATCATCACGATCTGCCCCGATCGCAGCAGGCGCACCGCCTCGCGCGCCGCCCGAGGATCCGCCGACGCGATCTGGACGGGAAAGGCGCGGAGCACGCGGATGAAGCGGCCGAACACGGGCACCTCGAAGAGCCGGCTCCAGGCCATGTAGTGGACGCGGCGGCGCACCGGGATCGTCACGAGCGGCGGGTCGGCGTACGTCTGGTGGTTGGGCGTGATGATGAGCGGCCCGGAGACGGGGATGTGCTCGACGCCGATCAGCTCGAGGCCGAAGTAGGCGCGGCAGAAGGCGTGCACCGCGGGACGGAACAGGTCGAGAACCGGCGTTCGCACGCACCTAGCCTACACAAAAAAAACGGGGCCGGAATGTTCTCCGGCCCCGTCCGCGACCCGTGATGTGGGGTGCTACTCGTCGTCGGCGACGGCCTCGACCTCTTCGACGTCGCGCCGGCGGCCGAACCGCTCGATCCGGTCCTGGCAGCGCACGCAGGCCTGGACCTCCGGCAAGGCGCGCAGCCGCGCGGGCGAGATTGGCTCGCCGCACTCCAGGCAGGTGCCGTAGTCGCCCTCGTTCAGTCGGTCGAGCGCGGCCGAGAGCCGGTTCACCCGATCCACCAGCAGTTCCCGCGTGGCGAAGCCGATCTCCCGGTCCTCGTTCGCCTGGATGACATCGACCTCGTCGGCGAAGGGCGTGTTGTCGCCGATCGCGCCCGGAAGCTCCTCTATCGCGACGGCCCCGCCCATCTGGCGAAGCCGGCCTATTGCCGTCCTCAAATCCTGTTCGAGCCGCTCCCTGATGGTCTCCATAATGACCCTCCCAATTCGACTGGCCCCGAATGGTGCAACCGCCATGCCGAACATGAGACGGGTCGTCCTGGGTCCTAATTCATTGAAAACTATGTGGACGGTAAGGCTGGGAGACCCAAGGAGGCTAGGCAGAATGTCCGGCCCGTGACACTTTCAAGGCAAAGTGGGGCGTTTCTGCTCAGATACCGGGCTCAGCCCAGTGCAACCGTCTCCTGGAGCCAGAGGAGCTCGCCGACGGTCCGGAGACCCCGGCTCCTGGCCTCGCCGAGGAGGGTCAGGAGGAGCTCCCCGGCCGCCAGGGCGTCGCCCTCGGCCGTGTGACGCCCGAGGATTCCGATGTGGCTCGAGCCTGGAATCAGTGCGACATGACTGTTCCTGGTGTTGCGCGCCGCAGTCGCCTCAGCGGTAAACCAGCGTCGGGATCTTGCTGTGCGTCAGGACCTTGGTGGTCTCGCTGCCGAGCACGAGGGCCGACACGCCCTTGCGCCCGTGGGAGGCCATGAAGATCAGGTCGCACCCCTTCTTCTTCGCCGCGTCGATGATCGCCTCCCACGGGTGGTCGTTCACCACATGGACGCCCTCGCACGCAACGCCGACGGTCTTCGCGGCTGTCTCGACGATGCCGAGATACTTCTGGGCCCGGGCCTCGCAATCCTTCTTGTACTGCGCCGGTGTGTCCGTGACCATCAGCGGGTCGAGCGCGAAGGTGTGGAAGGTCTGCGAGACCGTGACGCTTGTTACCTTGGCGTTCAGCGACTTCGCGAGTGTAATGCCGTGCTTCACGGCCTTCTCCGAGAGCTCCGAGCCGTCGGTGGGAATCAGGACGTGCTTGTACATGGCTGTCCCTCCTCGGGCCCAAAGCGCCGCAACTCGTGTGCCAGACGCGGGCCGCGCGCCTCGGGCGCCGTGGCGAACGGGCGTCACGGAATTCGGCGAGAGATCGGGCAGATGCGCTGAACTAGCGCAGGCTGACTACTCCATCGGGCGTGAGACGCGGCTTGCTCGAGCCTGCGGCGTCGGTGCCTCACTCGCGGCAGATCCGCCCCACCGCGTCAGCGAAGCGTGCAGACGTCTCCGGGGCGGCAAGTCTCCCCGCCGCCCCGGAGCGAGAATCACCCGGTTACGCGCGGCTGCGTGACGCCTCGATCGCGCCTTCTTCCCAGATGCTGTGCTTGCGCGTCTCCGGCATGACGAAGATCGCGATCAGGAACATGATCGCTGGAAGCCCGATGGGATAGACCAGGGCCCAGAAGAGGGGGTCGCTGGAGCCGTTCGCCACCGCCTTGGCGTAGGCCGCCGTGGTGATGATGGGCACGAGACCGCCGCCCCAACCGTTGCCGATGTGATAGGGCACTGACACGGAGGTGTAACGGATGCGCCCGGGGAAGAACTCCGCCAGGAACGCCCCGATCGGTCCATACGTCATGCCGACGTAGTTGACCAGGATCACAACGATGACCACCGCCATCGTGAAGTTGAGGGTCTTGGGATCGGCGTAGACGCCGAGCGCCGTGTAGAGCGGGTAGTACGTGAGGGAGGCGAGGGCCATGCCGCCGAGGATGATCGGCTTCCGGCCGATCTTGT
>JBGPIS010000004.1:0-23451 GCA_041484965.1 Methylomirabilia bacterium | reverse complement strand
GAGGAGCGCGGCGAGGCGCGCCTGGAACTTCCGGTCGCGCTTCACGCGGGCGTACGCGCGCTCGAGCTCGATGAGCGGCGCCATGAGCGTCTCGGGGACGAAGCGCCCGCCGTAACGCCCGAAGTGGCCCTGCGCGTCGGGAAGCGTCGCCGGCCGCGTCATCGCACGCCCTTGGCCTCGGCGACGAAGCGCCAGACCTTGTCCGGGTCCTTGCGTCCGGGGCTCGCCTCGACGCCGGAGTTGACGTCCACGGCGTACGGCCGCGCGCTCGCGACGGCGCGGCCGACGTTCTCGGGCGTGAGGCCGGCGGAGAGGATGATCCGCCAACGCTGGCTGGCGAGCTCACGCGCGACCGTCCACTCGATCGGCTGGCGCGCCTGCCCCTCGCTCCAGCGCGCGGCGCTGTCGAGCAGGAGCGCCGCCGCACACGTACGGTAGCGCAGAAAGGTCACGGTCGGCGTCCACGGCGGGCGCCCCTCGAGCTCGCCCGACGGCGGCGCCAGCTTGATCGTCTTGATGACCGGCAGCGCGTAGCCGGTGAGGTCCTCCGGCTTCTCGTCGCCGTGGAACTGCAGGGCCCGGAGTCCGCACGCCTCGGCGACCGCCTTGACGTGGCCCGCGGGGTGATCCCAGAAGACGCCGACCGGCGTGACGAACGGCGGCAGCGCGCGGATGATCGGCGCCGCCCGCTCGGGCGTGAGGAAGCGCGGCGTGTTCTCCACGAAGATGAAGCCGAGGGCGTCGGCGCCCGCCTCGACGGCGGCCAGCGCGTCGTCCGGGTTCGTGATCCCGCAGATTTTGACCCTAACCATCGAGCGTGAGCTCCCGGACCTTCGCCGCGACGTCGGTCGCGCGCACGAGCCCCTCGCCCACGAGCACGGCGTGGGCGCCCGCGTCCACCACCCGCCGCACCTGGTCGCCGGTGAAGAACCCGCTTTCGCTGACGACGAGCGGCCCGGGGGGGATGAGCGGCAGGAGCTCGAGCGTCGTCTCGATCCGGGTCTCGAACGTCCGGAGGTCGCGGTTGTTGATACCGACGATCCGCGCGCCGGCCGCGAGGGCCACGTCGAGCTCGGCGGCCGTGTGACACTCGACGAGCGCCGCCAGCCCGAGCCCCTTCGCCGCGGCCGCGAGGTCGCGGAGGCGCCCGGGCTCGAGGATCGCGACGATCAGCAGCACCGCATCGGCGCCCGCGGCGCGCGACTCCCAGAGCTGGTACTCGTCGAGGGTGAAGTCCTTGCGGAGCAGCGGAACGGGCACGGCGGCGCGGGTCGCGGCGAGGAGCTCGAGGCTTCCCTGGAAATACTTCTCGTCGGTGAGGACGGAGATCGCGTCGACGCCCGCCGCCGCGTAGGCCGCCGCGAGCGCGACCGGGTCGAGGTCCTTCGCGAGCACGCCGCGCGACGGGGACGCCTTCTTCACCTCGGCAATCAGCCGGGCGCGGCCGGCCCGGGGCGCGAGCGCGCCCTCGAAATCGCGCGGGGCGCCCAGGCCGGCCGCGCGGCGCGCGAGCTCCTCGCGCGGCGTCGCGGCTTTCCGCCGCGCGAGCTCGAGGTATTTGTCGCGGACGATGTCGTCGAGGATGCTCATGGCGAGTCTGCCGCGGGCCCGCCGCTAGAAGTCGCGGCGGAGTCCCTGCCTCCGCAGGGTCTCGAGCGGTACCCGCCGCAGCTGGTCGAGCACGAAGTCGCGCAGCGTCCGCGGCGGCGGCAGGTCGCGGACGATCAGGCCCGCGGCGACGAGCGGCTTGAGCAGCGGCTCCCACGCTGCCTCGTCGGGCCCTGGGGGCTTCCTGCCGGCGGGCAGCACCACCGTCTCGCGCGAGCCGCGCCGCCGGTAGACGTCCTTGGCGCCCGACCACTTGCCCCGCTTGGCCATGGGCCGCCCCTCGATCTCCATGATGTCGAGCGCGAAGTTCAGCACGGACGCGTTCGCGATCGCGGTGCCCACGCCGTAGCCGTCCACGATCGGGTTCAAGTTGAGGATCTCGTACTCGTCGATGCCGCCCGAGGCGAGGATCTTCACGTGGCTGAAGCCGCGCAGGTCGAGCTCCCAGCGGACCTCCTCGAGAATGCGGTAGAAGTCGCCCCGCCGCGACGACGGCGTGTCGAGCCGCACGGCGTAGAGGTCCTTGCCGAGCGCCGCGGCGACGCGGATCGCCTCGAACTTCTCGTCCTGCAGGGTGTCGATGAGCGCCACGCGTCGCACCTTCGGGTCCACCACTTCGTGGAAGGCGCGGAGCGCTTCGACCGTGTCGCCCACCATCAGCACGAGCGCGTGCGGGATCGTGCCCATCGGGTCGGCGTCGATCAGCTCCGCCGACTTCGTCACGGCGACGCCGTCGCAGCCGCCGACGAACGCGTTGCGCTCGATCATCGGCGCGAGCGCCGGGTGCATGCGGCGCGCGCCGAAGGAGATCACCTGGCGGTCACCCGCCGCCTTCTTGCAGCGCGCCGCCTTCGTCGCGATTCCCGACGCCTGGCAGAGGAGCCCGAGCAGCGCCGTCTCGTACTGCGCCCACTCGACGTACGTGCCCTCGATGCGCAGCACCGGCTGATACGGCTCGAAGATCGTCCCCTCGTCCATCGCCCAGACGTCCACGGGGACGCCTTCCAGGAGGCCCGCGGCCTCCTCCAGGCCGGCGAGGACGCCCCATTGCCAGTCTTCGGGCAGCGACTTGAGGTAGACCTCCGCCTTCACGCGCTTCCGGTCGCCGCGGTGAGTCAGGATCTGGACGGTGCGCGCAAAATAGACGTCGGAGACTTCGCCGCGCTTGATGTCCGCGTCGGCGGCGGTGTGGAACGGGCGCTTCGAGGGTTTTGCCATGATCGTGGCGACTTTCCGGCGCTCCAAACGTTCGGAAAAGTGTGTCAGAAGCGCCCCGGCAAGTCAAACCGCCGGGGGGCGCCGCCCGCGGTCAGAGCGCGAGCGACTTGAGGTAGGCCCGGAACTCGCCCGCGAGGTCGGGGCGCGCCAGCGCGAACTCGACGGTCGCTTTCAGGAACCCGAGCTTGTCGCCGGTGTCGTAGCGCCGGCCCTCGAAGGCCACGGCGTACATGGGCCGGCGCGCGCGCAGGGTCCGGAGCGCATCGGTGAGCTGGATCTCGCCCCGCGCACCGGCCGGGGTCTCGGTGAGGATCTCAAAGATGTCCGGCGTCAGCACGTAGCGCCCGATGATCGCGAGATCCGAGGGCGCCTCCTGGGCGCGCGGCTTCTCGACGAGGTCGAGAATCTCGTAGACGTTGCCGCCGAGGTGGCGCGGCGTGATCACGCCGTACTGGCCGAGGCGCTCGCGCGGCACGCGCTCGACGGCGAGCACCGGCCCGCCATAGCGCTCGAAGACGTCGAGGAGCTGGCGCATGCAGGGCACCGGCGCCGCGCCGATGATGTCGTCGCCGAGGAACACGGCGAAGGGCGCCTCGCCCACGAGCGGGCGCGCGCAGAGGATCGCGTGGCCGAGGCCGAGCGGCTCCTTCTGGCGGACGTACGACACCGAGGCGAGCTCCGAGATCGTCTTGATCTGGGCGAGCTCCTCCATCTTGCCCCGGTCGTTCAGGTAGTACTCCAGCTCGAAGGCCGCGTCGAAGTGGTCCTCGATCGCGCGCTTGCCGCGGCCGGTCACGATGATGATCTCGGAGAGGCCCGAGGCGACGGCCTCCTCGACGACGTACTGGATCATCGGCTTGTCGACGAGCGGGAGCATCTCCTTCGGCTGGGCCTTGGTCGCCGGCAGGAAACGGGTGCCGAGGCCGGCCGCCGGGAATACGCCCTTGCGCACGCTCACGATCCCATCATACCCGGTCCTGACGGCGCCGGTCATGGCGGGGACGGCCGCGCCCGACGCCCTCGAGGATGGCGACGATCGCGAGGACGCACACCGCCTGGATGAGGACGAGCACCGCCTCGTGCGGCGTCGCGTTCTTCAGCAAGATCGCCGACAGGCCGAGCGTGGAGGCGATGAAGTAGATCAGGAGCACGCTCTGCGTCTTCGTCAGCCCGAGGGCCGCGAAACGGTGGTGGATGTGGTCCTTGCCGGTGTACGCGAGCCACTCGCGGAGCGTGTGCACCTTGCCGGTGACGACGCGCACGATGCCCACGAACGCGATGTCGAAGAGCGGCACGCCGAGGATGAGCGTCGGCGTGAAGAGGGAGATGACGGGGTTGTTGTCGGCCCACCCACCCATCGCGGCGAGCCCGGCGAGCGTGAAGCCGATGAAGGAGGCACCGCTGTCCCCGAGGAAGATCCGCGCGCCGCCCGGCCGGAAGTTGTAGGGCAGGAACCCGACACACGCGCCGACCAGGGCCGCCGAGAGGAACATGAGGTAGCGCTGGCCGGTCTGGAGCGACACGATGCTGAAGAAGATCCCGGCGATGACGCCGAGCCCCGCCGCGAGCCCGTCCATCCCGTCGAGGAACTGGATGGCGTTGGTGATCGTCAGGAACCAGAGCATCGTCAGCACGACGTTGAGCCATTGGAAGCCGGGGATCCAGTTCGGCACGGTGGTGAGCGTCACGCCGTAGGCGACTGCCGCCGCCGCGGCACCGAGCTGGCCGAGCAGCTTGAGCGCCGCGGGGAGGTTCGTCATGTCGTCGAGGATCCCGATCGCGACGACGATCGTCGCGCCGACCGCGACGCCCTTGAGCCGGAGCGAGAAGTCGAAGTTGGCGAGCACGGTCACGGCGAAGGCGCCGTACACCGCCGCGCCCCCGAGGAGCGGCGTCGCGACGTCGTGGACCTTGCGCGAGGACGGCAGGTCGAGCACGCCCCACCAGAGGGCGAAGGCGCGCACCAGCGGCGTCGCGAAGAACGCGACGGCAGACGCGAGGAGCACGAGATAGAGCCACGGGAGCCGCGCGGCGTGGAACTGGCCCCACACCGGCGTGAGCAGGAGTGCCACGACGACGGCGACGCGCAGGACGGCCCAGCGGCCGGTCACGCTCGGAGCGCCTCCACGAGCGCCGTGACGACCACGTCCACGTCCGCGTCCGTCAGCAGCGGGTAGCATGGGAGCGACAGAGACTGCTCCCACAGCCGCTCGGCTTCCGGGTAGCCGTCGATCCCAAGCGCCCGGTGGATCGGGCGGAAGACCGGCCGCCGCGCGGTCACGCCCCGCCGGGCGAGGCGCTCGATGACGCGTGCGAGCGGCCGCTCGACGGCGACGATGAATCGGTGGAAGACGTGGCGCTCTCCCGCGTCGGCGGCCACGTGACAGCCGGCGACGCCCGCCAGCGCCGCGCGGTAGCGCGCCGCGATCGCCCGGCGGCGGGCGATGAAGGCGTCGAGCCGTACCAACTGGCTCCGCCCGAGCGCCGCCTGCATGTCGGTCAGCTTGTAATTGAAGAGCGGCACGAGGTCCTCGCGCTCGTCGTAGTCGCGTGCGTCGCGCGTGCGCCCCACGTGCTCGGCCGGGCCCGCGACGGCACCGCCCTCGCCCGTCGTCAGGAGCTTGGTTGCGTAGAAGGAGCAGACGGCGAGCGCGCCGCGCGAGCCGACGGGCCGGCCGTCGGCGCGCGCGCCGATTGCCTGAGCGCAGTCCTCGACGACGGGGACGCCGAGCGCGAGGAACTGCTCCACGTCCACGGCGAGGCCGAAGGGATGGACGACCACGACGGCGCGCGTTCGCGGGCTCAGCCGCCGCACCGCATCCTTGGCCGAGAGCCCGAGCGTCTCCGGGTCGGCGTCGGCCAGCACCGGTGTCCCGCCGCAGCGCGCGACCGCGTGGTGGAGCGCGTCGCAGGCGTAGGTGGGCACGACGACCTCGTGGCCGCGGCCGACGTCGAGGGCACGGAGCGCCAGCTCGAGCGCCGCGCTGCCAGAGCTCACCGCCGCGGCGGCCGCGACGTCGAGCCGCCGCGCGAGCTCACGCTCGAACGCCTCGACCTCGGGACCCTGGGCGAGACGGCCCGAGCGCACGACGGCCGCCACCCGCAGCGCGTCCTCCTCGCTCACCGTCGGCCTAGAATGCGGGATCATTGGAGCGAGGTCCGCGAGGCCGGCGGACTCGGTGGATGGCCTGAGACAGATGCGACCCGGCTCCGTCCAGCAAGCCGCCTTTCATTCCAATTTTCGACCAGCTCAAAGGTTCAGGAGGAGCCGGACCGACTGGAACGCCTCCGCGTACTTGACGCGCGCCTGGATGCCGCGGAAGTTGGCGCACGACCTCGCGAGTTCGAGGATCGTGAGGTCCTCGATGTTGGTCTTCGTCACCTGCGACCGGTGGGCCTCGAGGCTCGCCAGCTTGACGTCGAGCACGTCGGCGATGTCCGTGCCGCAGTTGGGCGCAAAGTTGACGGTCGAGGGCACCTCGAAGAAGAGGAAGTTCGGCACGTACCGCGTGGCGGACATCGCGCACTGGGACAGATGGCGGTGGTCCTGGTGCGTGTCGTCGGGTGAGTTCACGAAGATCATCCGCGGCTTGATCTCGCGGATCACGGTCTCGAGGCGGACGATCAGCTCGCGCGAGAGCGGCACCTCCGTGTCTTGGTAGTCGCCCCAGAAGATCTCGCGCACGCCGAGGATCCGGGCCGCGTCCTTCTGCTCCTGGCGGCGCACCTCGGCCTCGCCACCGAGCGCGCCGTCCGAGGCGACGAACAGGTAGATCCCGTGTCCCCGGCGCGCGTACTTGGCGAGCATGCCGCCGCAGCCGTACTCGACGTCGTCCGGGTGGGCACCGAGCGCGAGGACGTTCATTCAGAGCGCCTCAGGGTACCAGGCCGGACCACGCGTTTCCCCCGCACAGGATGGAGAGCGCTTCATCCCCGTGCATCAATAATAAGTCAAGGGCCGACAGGGACGAGACGAATTCCCCGTGGAGCTGGGTGTAGACGGGGTGCTCGTAGTGCTGCGCCTCGACGGCGATGCCGGCCGCCCGGAACCGAGCGAGGTCCATGTAGCGGGCGCCGTCGCGCCCGGCGAGATAGGTGTCGGCGCCGACCGCCCGGCAGAGGGCCACCAGCCGACCCGTGGGGTCGGTGTCGGTCCCGGCCTCGGGCAGCGCCAGCTCGGACGCGAGCGTGGCGGGCACCCCGATCCCGAACGCCTGCGCGAGCCACTCGGCGCTCGCCACCGCGAGCGGCGCCAGCCTGTGCCACTCCCGCGCGTACAGCGCTCGCAGGGCGTCCTGGTACCGGGCGAAGTGGGGCGCCCGCGCGTACGCCAGCTCGATCGCGCGGAGGTGGCGCGCGCGCCACGGTTGTGCGACGTCCACGGTGACGGCGTGGATCGGCGTGCCGAGCCGCGCGTGGCTTACCGGCACGGTCAGCCATTGCGGGCCGGCACCCGTCTTGATCCGATTCCGGTTCTGCCAGCCGTTCTTCTCGTACTGCACGCCGTCGAGGAAGACGAACCGGTCGGCGGCGGCCCACTTGCCGAAGTAGCCGAGCCACGGGAGATAGTGCGGCTGGTGGATCGCGAGTTTCACGGACTCGCACCCATCACGGCGCCCTCACGAAGATCGGGTTGGACAGGAGTCGGCCCGGCCCGCGCGCGTCGAGACGGTAGAAGGCCGGCGTCCCGTCGAAGACCTCGCGGTGGACCTGGCGAAAGGGGGTCGTGCCCCTCCACGCCCCAGCCACGGCGCCGTTCCTGACGAGGATCACGCGCACCTCGCGCGCCCCGCCGTCGAGCGCGTCGACCGCGACGGTCACCGCGAGCGCCGTCCCCGCGCGCGCCTGCAACGTCCCGCCGGACACCGCCGCGGCGCTCCCATCGCTCACGGTGAACGCCGCAAGTGCGAGGCCGGCGTCGGCGACCCGCTGGAGCGCGTACATCCTGCCGCGCTTGAGCGCGTCGAGCACGCCGCGCTCGGACTTCTCGGACACCAGGAACACGGTCTGGATCGGCCCCACGCTCTTGCCCGCGGTGAAGCCGTGGAACCCCGATTCTCCGACCGCCCACGTCGGACGGCTCCGTTCGCCGGCGGCGTACTGCCCGAGGAGGCGGTCCCACCCGCCGCCGGGCAGCTCGACGCTCGTCGTGTCCTCGTAGACCGCGCCGAACGCCGTATAGCGCGCGGTGCGCAGCAGGTCGTCGGGGTACGGATCGGTCTGCCACGCGACGCGCACCGGCCCGAACCACTTCTCGCCGCTGTCTCGCGCTTCGGGGAACGACCACACGGTGGCGCCGCCGACGCGGTCCACGTAGTCGATCAGCGCCTGGTGCGGGGCGAGGCCGAGGTCACTGTAGGGGGGGAACGGGTCTGCGGCAAAGGGATACGCGCGCACGAGGCCCGCGGCGCCCATCGCGACGCAGAACCCACCCGCGAGCCACCGCCGGCGGCGGGCGACGACGACGGCGCGGCCCACGCGCGTGAGCTGCCGCCGCTTGCGCGCGAGCAGGATGGCGCCCAGGACCAGGAGGAGGCCGGGGACGAGATCCACGGCCGCCGCCGCCGTGAAGCCGCCGGCGGCGCGGTTGCCGCTGACCGGGAGCTCCCGGAGCGCCGCGAGACCGACGCCGAAGACGAGGAGGTTCTTCTGAATGTTGTGGAAGGCCATGTCGAGCTGGAGCGGCGAGCCTGTCCAGTAGTAGTGCGGCAGGACTTCCACGCCGGGGACGAGCAGCACGCGGGGATTCTTCTGCCGGGCCCGGGCGACCTCCTGGAGGAAGCGGTCGAGCCCGGTGTCCAGCACCGCCCGCTCGTCGAAGGTGACGCGCGTGAGCGCGCGGAAGGGCGGCAGCCCGTACTCGACGCGCAGGAGATAGTTCTCGGTGAGGAGCAGGGCGCCGATCCCCGCCTTCTCGGCCATCGCCTGGAGCTGCTCGAGCGAGAAGTCGCCCGTCGAGAGGTCCGAGTGGAGGTGGAGGACGGCGGCCAGCCGCTCGTCGTCGGCCGCCGCGGCAGGCGCGGTCGCCAGCGCCAGCGCGAGCGCCGCGGCGGCGAGCACGCGGCTCATCGAAGCGCTTTGTCCCGCGCCAGCGCCTCGTACACCGCGCACATCGTCCGGTCGGCGACGGCGCTCGAGAAGGCCTCGGCGCGGTGGACCGCCGCCGCGCCGAGCGTGAGCCGGAGCGGCGCGTCGCGGCCGAGCTCGATCAGCGCCCGCGCGAGAGCCGTGGGGTCGTCGGGCGGGACAAGCCGCCCGCACGCGCCGTCCGCGATCACGGCGGGGATCCCGCCGACGGTGGCGCCGACGACCGGGAGCCCGAGCGCCATCGCCTCGACGATCGCGCGCCCCATCCCCTCGTTCCGGGAGGGGGCGGCAAGGACGTCCGCGGCCGCGAGGCAGGACGCCGCGTCGGCGACGGGCCCGGTGACGCGCACGCGGGCCGCCACTCCGAGCGCGGCGGCGCGTGCCTCGAGCGCCGGGCGCTCGGGGCCGTCGCCGATCAGGAGCAGGCACGCCGCCGGCACGCCCTCGAGGACGCGCGGGAGCGCCTCCACCAGGAGATCGAATCCCTTGATCGGCACGAAGCGCCCGAGCGCGGCGACGACGTACGCCGCCGCGCCAACGCCGAGGCGCGCCCGCGCCTCGGCGCGCGACGGTGCCGAGGCGCGCAGGCGCTCGGTCGGCACGCCGCTCGGCACGCTGACGAACTGAGCGCGGCGCCCGATCCCGCGCGCCAGGTGCTCCTCGATGCCGCGGTCCGTGAGCGTGATGATCCGGTCGGTCCACAGGGCCGCGCGCCGCTCGAGCGCGATGAAGAAGGCGGTCTTCCGCCGCCCGTAGTACCCGTAGAAGATGTGGCCGTGTGGCTGATGGATGACGGCCGGCGTCCGCGCGAGCCGCGCGGCGAGCCGGCCGACGAAGCCGGCCTTGGAGGTGTGCGTGTGGACGATCGCGGGCCGCTCGTGCGCGATGACGCGAAGGAGCTGGCGGAGCGCCGCCATGTCGCGGAGCGGCGCCACCTCCCGCCCGAGCGCCGGGACGTCGATCAGGCGCACGCCGCGGCGCCGGGCGTCCTCGAGCGACGGCCCGTCGGACTCGCGGAACGAGACGGCGAGGGCGCAGTCCCAGCCCGCGCGCTGGAGCGCGCCGATCGACGCCACGGTGTTCTCCGACGAGCCGCCGAGCGTGAGCCGTGTGATCACGTGGAGGACGCGGAGGCTCACGGCCCGGCCTTCCGCGCATAGAGTTCAATCGACGGGCCGACGAGCCAGCGGCCCGCCGAGGCGAGCGCCGCGGCGGCCGCGACGGCGGCGACGGGCACCCGCCACCAGCGGTGCGCGCCGCCGCCGGCCAGGCGGGAGTTCCGCAGGTCGAGAATCGTGAAGCCCGCGCGCGCCACGAGCTGCCGGATCCCAGGCGCGGCGAACGCGAAGTGGTGCAGGATCGGGTACGCGTCCCACTCCCCCAACCGGACGAGGGGCCCGAGCGAAGTGAGCAAGCGCACCCACGGGCGGTGGAAGCGGGCGTTCGGCACGCGGACCACGAGCCACCCACCCGGGGCGAGCACACGGTGCGCCTCACGCAGGATCGCGATCGGCTCACTCGCCTGGTCGAGGACGTTGACGAGCATGACCGCGCCGACGGCGCCGCCGCGAACCGGGAGCTGACCGGCGTCGGCCTGGGCCACCGGGGCCCCGTCGGCGCGCCGCGCGACCGCGCACGCCTGCCACGCGAGATCGATGCCGACCGTCCGCCAGCCATGGCGCCGGGCAGCGCCGAGGAGGTGGCCGCCGCCGCAGCCGACGTCGAGGAGGCGGGCGGACGCGGGCGCCTCACCCGCGAGCCGCGTGAGGCGAGAGAGGAGCGCGCCAAAGAGCGCGCTCCGCTCTTGCGTCACGCGGTCCGGGGGAAGGCGTCGCGGGTAATCCGTCTCGTAGCACCGCCGTAGCTCGAGCGGCGTCGGCAACGTGGCGACGACCGAGCTCCGGCAGCGCCGGCAGCAGCGATACCGGGCCCCCCGGTAGCGGAGCCCGCTCGAGCGCGTCGGGCCTCCGCACGCGGGGCACGAGGCCGACGCGTCCTCCTCGCTCGCGCGCCCCGCGACCGCGCGCGAGAGGGCCGCCGCGAGCGCATCCACCTCGCGGTCCCAGCCGTAGTGGGCCTCGGCGTAACGGCGGCACGCCCGACGGAGCTGCTCCGCGGCCTCGGGATCCCTCGCCTGCCCGTCGAGGAACCGCGCGAGGTCGTCCGCCAGCGTCTCGGGCGCCGTGTCGCGGAAGATCAGCTCCGGCGAGAGCGGCGCCAGGATCTCGGGCGTCGCGCCGACGGGCGTCCCGAGCACCGGGGTCCCGCACGCGAGCGACTCGACGGTCACCAGACCGAAGCCCTCGAGCGCGCGCGTCGGCAGGACGAACACGTCGGCCGCCTGATAGTACCGGGGCAGCTCCGCGTCGGGAACGAAGCCGAGGAAGCGCACGTGGCCCGTGAGCCCGAGCGAGGCGCTGAGCGCCTCGAGCTCCTGGCGCAGCGAGCCCGTGCCGCCGATCAGGAGGAGCACGCCGGGCACGCGCTCACTCAAGCGCGCCATCGCGCGGATCAGTAGATCGAGCCCCATGCGCGCCTCGAGGTTCCGCAGCGTGAAGAGCACGGGTCGGTCCTTCGGCAGGTCGAGCCGCCGCCGCAGCGCCTCCCGGTCCGCGGCTGGGCGGAACCGCTGGAGCTCCGCCGCCCCCGGGATCTTCACGACGCGGTCGGCGGGCACGCCGTAGAGCTTCCAGAGATGTCCGGCGGAAAAGTCGCTCTGCACGTGGATCAGGCTCGCGCGACGCAGGCATTCGCGCTCGATCGCCCAGAGCGCCGCGACGCCAAGGCCGCCGGTCCAGCCGCTACGGTGATGGCTCGTCATCCCGCGGCGCGAGCGGTACTCGAGGGGCGCGGGCGAGTAGAAGCTGTAGACGCTCGGCAGGCGCCCGCCCCCAGGGGACAGGAGCGCGCCGTACCCCGCGAGCGGCTGGTGGAGGTGGAGCACGTCGGCGCCCTCCGCGGCGAGGGCCTCGGTGGTCGCCCGCCGCGCCGAGAAGATCGAGGTGCGGACGAACCGCGCGAGCGAGCGCCGGTCCACCGGGAAGTGCTCGATGCGGACGCCCTGTCGCTCGATCCGCCCGGCGGCGCCGTCTTGATCGGACCGACAGAGGACGCGCACGTTCCAGCCGCGGGCCGCCAGACGGGAGGCCTGCTCCCAGAGCATCCGTTCTCCCCCGCCCCCCGAGCGGGCCGGTGAGACGTCGGCGACCATGAGGACCCGGAGCGCGCTCATCGGACCGACCATGGGGCCCCCCGGTCGAGGTACTCGCGCATCCACAGCTCGGCCATCATCAGCGTCCAGATCTGGTCGGCGTGGTCGCGCCCCCCGGCGAGGTGCTCGCGCCGCATCCGCTCCACTTCCCCGGGCTCGAAGAGGCCGCGCGCCCGGATTTGCTCGGGCGACAGGAGGTCGTCCATCGTCTCGCGCAGCTCGCCGGTGAGCCAGCTGCCGAGGGGAATCATGAACCCCTGCTTGCGGTGGGAGAGCACGGGACCCGGCAGTACGGAAGCGAACGCGGTCTTGAGCAGTCCCTTGAGCCGGCGCCCTGGGAGCTTCATCGCCGGGGGGATCGCGAGGCTCGCCTCGACGATCCGGTGATCGCAGAATGGCGCCCGGAGCTCGAGGGAGTTCGCCATGCTCATCCGGTCGGCCATGACGAGCAGGTCGTCCGGCAGATAGGTCGCGAGGTCGATCCTGAACGCGCCGTCCAGGGGATCGCCGTGGCCGCGCGCCGCGAAGGCGCTCCGCTGCGCGGCATCCACGTCCGCGCCGAGCGCCGCCCTCAGGGCGGGCGAGGCCAGGCGCGCGAGCTCGGCCGGGGCGAAGAACCGCGTCCAGCCGATGTAGCGCTCGGGCATCGGCGCCTCCGCGCCGGTGACGAACCGCCGGATCCAGCCCCCGACGTTGCGGCTCGAGCGCGACTCGCGCACGAGCGCCGCGGCGAGGGCGCCCGCGCCGCGGCGGAGGGGCCGCGGCAGGCGCGCGTAGCGCTCCGCGAGTCGGACGCCGAGGTAGCGCGGGTAGCCCGCGAACGTCTCGTCGCCGCCGATCCCGGAGAGCGCGACCTTCACGTGGCGGGCCGTCGCCTGGGCCACCGCGAACGTCGGCACCGCGGAAGAGTCGGCGAAGGGCTCATCGAAGTGGCGGACGATCACCGGCAGGAGGTCGCGAATCTTCGGCTCGAGGATCTCCTCGTGGTGCTCGGTCCCGAAGCGCTCGGCCACGAGGCGCGCGTACGGCAGCTCGTCGTACGAGGCGGCGGCGCGGCCGAAGCCCACCGTGAAAGTGGCGATGCGGCCGCTCGTCACCTCCCGCATGCTCGCGACCACGGCGCTCGAGTCGATGCCGCCCGAGAGGAAGACGCCGAGGGGCACGTCGCTCTGGAGGCGCAGCCTGACCGCCTCCCGCAGCGCCTCACGGATGGCCGCGGCCGTTTCCTCCACCGACGCGCGCGGCGCCGGCGTCGGGGCGCCGTGGGGCAGCCGCCAGTAGCGACGGAGCGTCAGCCGCCCGCTCTCGAGCGTCGCGGTGTGGGCCGGCGGGAGCTTCCGGATCCCGGCGAAGATCGACCGCTCGGCCGGGGTGTAGCCGAACGCGAGGTAGTGGTGGAAGGCCCCCCAGTCGAGCTCGCGGGAGACCGCTGGGTGGCGGAGGAGCGCTTTCGGCTCGGAGGCGAAGAGGAAGAGGCCGTCCCGCTGCCAGTAGTAGATGGGCTTCTTGCCGAGCCGGTCGCGCGCGAGAAAGAGCCTGCGGCGCGTCCGGTCCCAGATGGCGAAGGCGAACATGCCGCGCAGGTGCTCGACGCAGTCCTCACCGTACTCCGCGTGGGCGGCCAGGATCACCTCGGTATCGCTCCGGGTCCTGAAACGATGACCCGTCGCCTCCAGCTCGGCGCGGAGCTGGCGGAAGTTGTAGATCTCGCCGTTGAACACGATCCAGTGGCGCGCATCGCCGTCGCTCATCGGCTGGCGACCCGTGACGAGGTCGATGATCGCGAGCCGCGTCATACCGAGCGCCACGCCAGGCTCGACGTGGGTCCCCGCGTCGTCGGGCCCACGGTGCCTGAGCAGATCCAGCATCGTGGGGAGCAACGCCGGCGGCGCGTCCCCTACCCAGCCCGCGATCCCGCACATCAGCGACCGCCCTCGCTCGCGCTACCAGCAGAGTGCGAAGACACCGAGAAGCGTTCCGGCCAAAGGGAACGGCGTGCGCAGCGTCCCGAGGACGCCTGTGTCATCGCGCCTTCTTGAAGCGTTCGGAATACTGGTCCGCGCTCACGAGCTCGATCTTCGCGGGGATCTCGTACTGCGCCAGTCTTCCACGGCAGAACTCACGGACGCGGTTGCGGAACTCGACGCGTGGCGCGAGACTCTTCAGCTGAACACGCGCTACGACCATTGGGCGGGTCAGGGCCTTGGGCTGTCCGTAGACGGGCACGTCTCGCACGTTGGGCCTCTCCATCAGCACGTCTTCGATCTCGGCGGGGTACACCCTCTCCCCGCCGACGTTGATCACCTCGGATCGCCGCCCCAGGAAGCGGATGTACTCGCCGTCCACTCGGACCTTGTCGACAACGCGCTCCTTCTGCTTATCCGGAGCACTCCTCGTCCATTGAGCGTCACTCCGATGATGGCGCGCACCGCGTGCTCCACGCTGTCATGCGACAGCCGGGGGCCCGGACGCACCGTCAAACCAGCCATGAAAGGTGTAGTGGGCACGGGCAACTTCAAAACCGAGGCGGCTCCACACCTTCTGGACCGTGACGTTCACGAGCTGCGTCGAGACCACCATCGTCGTTGCGCCCCGCGACGCGCACCATTCCATGCCGCCGATCATGAGGCTTCGGTACACTCCCTTCCCCTGCGCTGCCGGCTTGACACCGAACAGCACGCCTTCCCCCTCGATCGCCGTCCGCATACGGAGCGTTGCGAAGCCGACAATGTCACTCTCGGACTCGGCGACGAGCACGACATCGGCGACGGCAGGATCGACGCAAGACCGCGATGCCCACGAGATGTACGCTTCGTCACACCGCGTGCGATCGAGTCTCGGATCCGCATGATAGTGTCCCGAGTAGCCCCGAAACGTCTCCCCAGCGATTCCCGTGACAACCGGCGCCTCCCCGGGTCGCAGCGGCCGGACCACGACGGCCGACCCCGCAGAGGGAACGGGCGCCCGCTCCAGATCGCGTGTGTAGTAGACGAGGGTATCCATGAGAGCAAACGCGCGGCGCTCCATCGCCTGCGCCGCCCGCAGATCCGAGGCCGAACAGCGTGCGATCAGAAAAACCACGCGATTGGCGGCGCAGTAGTCGAGCACGGCGGGAAGCGTGTCCTCGGTCACTTCGAGCGCGCGCGCCGCCCGTATGCCGAAGCGCTCGGAATCGATCTCCGACAGCGAGACGATGGGGACCATCAGCGACGAATCCGACTCACGTGGCCAAGGAATGCGAGCGCTCGAGCCATAGCGCCCGTGATCTTTGTCTCCCCTTCGGCATCTACCATGATCCCAGCGTCCGCAACCACTTCGGGCGGCACACCGCGATTCGACGCTACCACAGGCACACTGCAGGCAGCCCGACGCCCTGCGGTCCCGGGCGGCGCCGCCGGCCGGCACCAGCGCGTGCTGGGCCCGGAGTGCTCCCGGAAGCGCCGTTCTTGTGCGGCTGGAAGCTCCCCACGCAGAGAATGTACGACGAAATGAGGACAACGCGGTGCACGAGTCTTCCTGACCAAGCACTTCATCTTCCAGGCGATGACGATCGCGGCCACCCTCGCTCGAACCAGCGCCGATGTGTTGAAGGTCCAGGTCTGGACGGCCCGGATCGCCACGATGCTCTCGCGCTACCTGCAGTCGCGCTCGCGCTTCGCGTAGTCGCTGTCCTTCCTCCGGGCTCCTCGGCCTGTCGGGCCACCGCAATGAGCGAGGTGCCGACGGGGAGCCGGCGACGCCGGCGGACGAAGACGGCCTCCAGCGCCAGCACCCAGGCGAGGACCTCATTGAGCACCGGCACGACCCGCAGCTCGGCGGACGTCAGCCGCCGCGCGCTCCGCCCTCGCCCCCGGGGATCTCGACGGGCCAGCGCCCGGAGCCGGCGCCCCAGCCAGACGATCGGAAACAGGGGGAGCATGAAGTGGCTGAGATACTCGACTCGATAGCCGGCCGCCACCAGCTTGCGCTCGAGGTCGTCCGCTTCATATCGCCGCCGGTGATGTCCCGCTTCGTCGAAATAGCTCCAGAGCGAGCGACGCGCGGGAACCGTCAGCAGCAGGGCGCCGCCGGGCTTCAACAGCCCGCGCAGCGTCTCGAGGACGGCCGTATCGTCCTCGAGGTGCTCCAAGACGTCGAGAAGCGCGATCAAGTCGAACGACGGACGGAACGGCGGGTGGTTGATGTCGCCCTGCACGACGGCACAGGCCGCGCGGCGCCGCGCGATCCGAAGGCCTTCCATGAACGCGTCCATTCCGACGACCGTCCCGCCAGGAAACGTCCTCTCGAGAACGGCAAGCACATGGCCGGCCCCGCACCCTGCCTCCAGCACGGTGGCGCCCGCGCGGACGAGCCCGCTCTCGCGCGCCGCGTCCGCGATGATCCGATTGCGCGCCCGGAACCAGAAGTGGCGGCTCTCGATCGCGGACAGCTGCTCGAAATATGCGGGGTCGTAGCCGACGTTCGTCATCGCGGCACGAATTCGGTGATCGCGGCCACGACCCGCTCCTGCTCGGCCTCCGTCAGATCGAGGTAGAACGGCAGCCGGACGAGACGCTCGCTCACCTCCTCGGTGACCGGGCAGTCACCCGCCTTCCCCCCGAATCGCCGGCCCATCTCCGACAGGTGCAACGGCACGTAGTGGAACACGCTCAGAATGCCGTGCCGCTTGAGGTGCGCGATCAACGCCGCTCGCTGCGCCGGCGACGGCAGGAGGAGATAGAACATGTGGTAGGGCTGGTCGCAGTGCGCGGGGACGACGGGCAGTCGCACGCCATGCGTGCCGGCCCACTCCGCCAGCCGCTCCTGGTAGAACATCCACCGTCGCCGCCGGCCCTCCTGGATCCGTTCCCTCGCTTCGAACTGGGCGTACAGAAACGCAGCCAGCAGATCGGACAGGACGTAGCTCGACCCGAGGTCGACCCACGTGTACTTGTCGACCTCGCCGCGGAAGAATCGCTTCCGGTTCGTCCCTTTGTCGCGCAGCACTTCGGCCCGCGCAATGTCCCGGCTGTCGTTCACCAGGAGCGCGCCCCCTTCGCCGCACGTAAAGTTCTTCGTCTCGTGAAAGCTCTGGACGGCAAACCGGCCGAAGGTGCCGAGCGCACGCCCCTTGTACGCGCCGAACAACCCATGGGCATTGTCCTCGACGATCGCGACATCGTGGCGCTCGGCGATCGCCAGGAGGGCGTCCATTTCACACCCGACGCCGGCATAGTGGACGGCCACGACCGCCCGCGTGCGCTCCGTGATCGCGCGCGCGACTCGGGCTTCGTCGAGATTGAGCGTGTCGGGCCGGACGTCGACGAACACCGGACGGGCGCCGCGAAGGACAAAGGCGTTGACGGTCGAGACGAAGGTGAACGACGGCACGAGAATCTCGTCGCCGGGCCCTACGGCCAGGAGCAGTGCCGCCATCTCCAGCGCGTGCGTGCACGACGTCGTCAAGAGCGCCCGGCGCACCCCCAGGCGTTCCGCGAGCAGCGCCTCGCACCTCCGTGCGAATTCACCGTCTCCCGAAATGTGTCCGCGCTCGACGGCCTCCGCCATGTACCGGAACTCGTTGCCGACGATGCCCGGCTTGTTGAATGGGATTTCGTAGCGGTCCATCGGCGTCAGGCGTCGGTCGTCGATCGCACGACATAGGTCGGCCGCTCCATCATCCGGAAATGCATCCGCGCCAGGTACTCGCCGATGATGCCGAGCGCGAAGAGCTGGGCGCCCGAGAAGATCGCGATGACCGACGCCAGGAAGGGAAAGCCCGCCACGCTTTCCCCCTGGATCCAGTAGCGGCCCAGCACGTACACCAGCACGCCCAGCCCGAACAGCGTGAATCCGAACCCGACGAGGCTCGCGAACCGCAAGGGCAGGATGCTGAACCCCGTCAACATGGTCAGCGCGTGCCCGACGAGCGTTCGCAAGGTGTAGTTCGATCGCCCGACGAGGCGCGGGTGATGGCTCACGGCGACCGCGGCAAACCGATTCGCGCTCCAGGCGAGCAGCACGTCGATGGACACGAACGGGCCCCGATAGTCGGTGAACCCTCGTCGCGCCTCGGCCCGAAAGGCTCGGAAGGCGCTGACGTGGCGGGCGGTCTCGGTTCCGATGGCGTGCGACAGCGCCAGCCGCGTCAGCCTCGATGCCATCCTCCGCCACAGGTCCTGCCGCTCGTCCCGGGGAGTTCCGTAGACGACATCGTAGCCTTCGGCAAGTTTCTCCATCAGCGTCGGGACCTCCTCGGGCGGATGCTGCAGATCGTCGTCCATCGTCACGATGACGTCGTGCCGCGCGGCCCGGATGCCGCACAGCAGGGCGTTGTGCTGGCCGTAGTTTCGCACGAGGTCGATGCCCCGGACCCGGGGGTCCGTCGCCGCCAGCGCTTGGATGACGCGCCAGCTTCCGTCGCGACTCGCGTCGTCCACGAGCACGACTTCGTACTCCGCCCCGCGTGCTCCCAGCACCGCCGAGAGGCGGCCGACGAGCTCCCCGAGCGTCGCGGCGCTGTTGAACACGGGAACAACCACCGAGATCGACATGGGCTTCATCCCGTCACCGCCGCACGAAGAGGTGAAAGTCTCTGACGGTGGCGCCGACCGTCAGCTGACGCGTCGCTTCGGCGTAGAGCCACGCCATGCTCCCGGCCGCGCCCGCCGCCGGCGCTTGAATGAGGACCGCACGAATCACGCCGGACTGGATCCTCCCGCCCAGCTCCGCAAGGTCCCCGTCGCTGATCATCCTCCCGTGGAAGTAGACGATCGGCGTGGGAGGGCGGCGACCGAGATACGGGTAGAGAAAGCAGCCGTACGGATGCGCGATCAGCAGCCCGTCACCATCGCCCGCCGCTCGGTCAACCGCGCGACGGACGCCGTCGAAGAACGCCGCCAGCTCCGCCGACGCGATCATCCCCCGTGCGGGGTAGTCGCGGACGACGACGAATCGCCCCGTCGCGAGACCCCACGTCATTTTCCCCGCCTTCGCCACCATCACGAGGCTCAGGGCGACGAACGCGACGATCGCGACGCCCCGGAGCCTCCTGCGCATCCTGTCCGTGCCCCCCTCCGGCGCGAGGCGTCCAGCGAAGACGCCGAGCGCGGCCAGGCAGAGCGGCAGCGCTCCCGTCACGTGCGGATAATCTGGCCGCGGGAGAATCGAGACGGATGACGCGAGATACAGCATCGCCCACAGCATCACGACCGACTCGCGGCGGCCGCCCACCGGTCCTCCACACACGCGCCGAATCATGGGCCACCCCAGACACACCCCCAGAATGAGCATGAGGCTCGCGAACAGGCCCAGCACGACCACCATCAGCATCGCCTGTTCGAGCATCCAATTCGGTGCGCTCAACCACGAACTCGGCAAGCCGAAGGCGCCGAGGAACGGCACGGCCATGTCCTGCGCGTATTGCCGCGAGCGACCATACACGACCGCGACGAACTGCGCGAGACTGCCTGTTCGATAGAGACCGAACACGATCGCGGCCGGAACCAGCGCCACGCCGACGGCGAGGGCGCCGCACCGAGCGATCAGCCTTGCGGGCGATCGCTCGGTCCGCGACCACTCGCTGTAGATCATCCACATCAGGATGGCGACGGTCAGGAGCACGCCGATGTTGTGCTTGAACCCCATCGCGACTCCAAACATCGCGCCAGCCGCGAACAGGCGGGTCGCCGGAATCTCGGGCGGCCCGGCGTCCACACCCCCTCGCGGCGTCAGCAAGGCGACCGCCAGCACGCCGGCCAGGACCGCGTACCAGGTGTAGCTCGCGCGTGGCCAGTGCTCGACGCCCATGAACATCAGGCTCGTGGCGAACAGCGCGGTCACCGTCCAGTCGCCGCCCGTCTCGCGGTGGACGATCCGGGCGAGCACGCCCCCGATCCCGAGGCACGCGAGGAGCAGGGCCGCGCCGACCGTGACCATCGAGCGCGGCATGAGCGCAATGAGCAGTCCGTTCCAGTAGACGGACAACGGCGTACTGAAGAACTCGAGGTCCCGATAGAGCTGCTCGCCGCGCAGCCAGCGGTCCGCGACCGAGAAGTCAAAGGCGCCATCGGCCGGCTCCAACCACAGGAACGCGAGCAGAAGCGTCGGAGCCAGGAGCGCGACCGCGACCAGACGCGCCGCGTACTCCGTGCGATCAGGCGCTGGCCGGCGGTCCGGACGGGGCATCACACCAGCGATAACACGTGTCGTCAGCACGATCCGACCGACATCCCCGCCGACTCCACACCTTCCGAGCCGCAACGGGCGGAGGGCATCAGGGCCGAGCCTCGCTCAAGCTCCGGAGGAGCGCCAGCACACGCCCCGCCGTCCGGTCGGGAGAATAGAGCGGCGCGCGGCCCAAGCCGCGACGCCGGAGATCATCGCGGAGCCGCTCATCCGAGAGCACACGAGCCATCGCGGCCGTGATTTCTGTCTCCCTTTCCGCATCCACCATCACGCCTCCATCCGCGATGACCTCGGGCAGCGCGCCGCGGTTCGACGCAACCACCGGCGCACCACACGCCATCGCTTCGAGCGCCGGCAGCCCGAATCCCTCTGCGAGCGAGGGCAGCACGAAGAGGGCCGCGCCCGCGTAGAGCGCGGGGAGGTCATGGTCGTCGATGCGGCCGGGGAACACCACGCGAGCCCCGAGCCCGAGCGAGGCCGCCAGGGCTTCGATCGAGCGGCGGCCCTCGGGATCGCCCCCGGCCAGCACGAGGGTATGCGCCGCCCGCAGCGACGCGGGGAGCCCGGCGTACGCCCGGAGCAGCCGAGGCAGGTTCTTGTGCGGCTTGAAGTTCCCCACGTACAGGATGTAGGGCGGAGCGAGCCCGTACCGCATCCTGACGGCATCGGTCAGGACCGTGGGCTTGAACTCGGGCCCGAGGGCGACGGGGATCACGCTCACCTTCCCCGAGCGTACGCCGAGCCGCGCCACGATCGAGCGCTTCGAGTGCTCGGAGTCCGTGACGATCGCCGCAGCCCGGCGGGCGTAGAGGCGCGCGAGCGCCGTCATCAGCAGATCGTAGACGGGGCGTCGACGTCCCGGGTAGCCGATGAAGAAGAGGTCGTGGATCGTGAGGACGACCGGGCACGGCGCGCAGAGCGGACTCTTGTAGTACGGGGAAAGGAAGACCGACACCCGGTCCCGCCCGAGCGCGCGCGGGAGGCTCACCTGGTCCCACCACGGGGTCGAGGGTGCGCGCCGCTCGCACACGGTTGTCCCGGGCAGCTCGAGGGGGAGCCGCACGCCGGCGTCGCCGTACACGATGCACGTCCACCCCGCCTCGGAGGCGGCGCGAAGGACTTCGAGCAGGTAACGCCCGATCCCGGTACGCACGTCGGGACGCAGCTCACGGCCGTCGACGCCCAGACGGATGCCGGAGGTCACGGCGGCGGCGCCAGCCCGCGCACGCGCCGCGGATCACCTGGCCGCGACACGGTAGACGAGCAGCGTCGAACCTGGACGGCCCCAGGCGGCAACCGCCATCTCGGACAAGCGGGCATTCAGCGTTGTCGCGCAACACCAGGAGCTGCCGGGATCGAAGCGAGCGATCAGGGTCCCTTCTCGCGACACGCGGTCGAAGAACGCGTTCTGGATGGGGAAACGCTGGGGGAGATGCCGGTAGCGGTCGTACACCGCGCTGCTGAGCACGACCACCCGGAACCCCCGCGCCAGAAACCGGTCGAGGTCGTAGTCGTCGAGGAATGGCTGGCCGCCGATCGCGTCGGAGAGGAGCTCCATCTCGTGGTACCAGAACCCCGCGTCTGCCCGTGCGCGGTCGCGCTCGAACCGGGTACGCAGCCCCCGGCCGGGCCGCCGCCGCTCTTCCTCGGCAAGAATCTCGTCGAGCCGGCCCCGTGTCACCGGCACCAGGGGCCCGTAGGGCTCCGAGAGGATCCGCGTGCCCGGCGGGAGATGGCCGACAAGCCACGCACCCGCCAGCTCCCGCGTCTCGCGAGCGCTGAGCAAGAGCGTGTCTTTCACGCTGGCGGTGAGCGGGGGGAGCAGGCACACGACCGCCAAGGCGCCGACGACCCAGCGCGAGAGGCCGGGACGGGCGACACGCAGCCCCGCGGTCGCGGCTCGGACGAGATCCGCGGCGGCGAGCGCCAGGATCGGGTAGACGGGAAGGATGTAGAGATCGCCGGCGATCCGCGAGTAGCCCATCCAGCCGTAGAGCGCCCCCGAGAACCCCGCGAGCAGGCGCTCGCGGGCCCCGCCCCAGACGAGCCAGCGGGTCCACCCGGCCAGGGCGAGCACGGCCGCCGGCCAGCCGAACGCGTACGGCAGGACCTCGAGCACGTAGTACGCGTAGCCGAGCCGCAGCTCCATCCCGTAGTGGGTCCGCTCCATCGCGCCGGCGATCCTGACGAAGTCCGACCAGAAGAGCCGCCAGTCCAGGGCAGCGAAGGGGGTGCCCACCAGGAAGCCGACGCCGGCCGCGGCGACCGCCACGATCACGAGCAGAACCGTCCGCCGATCGCGCTGTCGGACCCAGGGCGCGACAAGGAGGAAGATCCCCGCGAGGGCAGCAGGATACTTCGCCGACGCCGCCAGTCCGATTGCGAGCCCCGCCGCGACGAGCAGGGCTGGCCGGCCGGCGTCCAGGTAGCGCAGGATCGCCCAGCACGCGAACAGCACGAAGAGCGCCATCAGGATGTCCGGCTTCGCCAGCCGGGCGGCGAACACGTACACGGGCGACACGGCCAGGAGCCCCGCCGCCGCGAGACCGACGCCGTGGCCCCAGAAGTCGCGCCCGACCCGGTAGCACACGGCGAGGCAGCCCATCCCGAGGATCAGCGCGACGCTCCGCCCCACGAGGTGGAGGACGAGCGGATGGGCGAAGTAGAAGGCCGCGAAGTCCGCCGTCGAGGCGAAGGCGCCGGACAGGCGCCCGACGACGTAGAGCGCGGCGTCGAACGGGAACAGCACGTAGAAAAACAGACTCGGGTAAATGAACCAGCCGGGATTCGGCCCATGGGCGCCGAGCAGGAGCGCGCGGTCGATCACGTTCTGCTCGTCGGAGAACTTCCAGGCGGGGTAATCGATGTTCCAGAGCCGCAGCAGAAGTCCACCGGCGAGGACCGCCAGCACCCATCGCCGACCCGCGGCGCTCATCCGCTCAGCGACCGAAGGCACGCCGCGCTCGTGGCGTGGCGCTCGTTGAACGCCTGGCGGAAACGCGACGGAAACAGCGCGAGCACGGCGTACAGGGCGCGACGCGTGCTGAGCTCGAACAGCGTCACGCCTCGAACCACCCGACCGCCCCACGCCGGGAAGTGCTTTTCGAAATAGAGCAGACGGCTCCTGTAGGCCTCTCGCAGCGCGACGGCCGAGAGCTGGG
>JBGPIS010000003.1:0-23621 GCA_041484965.1 Methylomirabilia bacterium | reverse complement strand
GTGATCGAGCACGGCCCCGAGATCTCGATGCCGGGCGTCCTGAGATCGGCGGGCACGGGCGGTACCTGCCACGTTCCGGTGTTGGCAAGGCTCGCGGGCGGGTGAGCGGGCGGCACGTGCTGGTCGAGCGCGCGCCGGAGCACCTCGTTGCGTTTGGCCCTGAGTCCCCACGCACGCGCCGCGAGCGCGTCGTGGAGCAGCGTCAGATAGTCGCCGAACGCCCCCGTGAAGAGCCCGGCCGCGCCCTCCACCGGAGCGAACTTCACTCGCCTCGTTGCGGTGCCCGCCATGACCGTAGCGCATTCTTTTCGCATGGCGACCGAGACGCTGTCAATGGCAGAATGACCGCGTTCGATTCCACTCGGCGAGGGAGAACGGCGATGGCCACAGTCCTGTTCGTTGTGAAGGCGACCATCCGGAAGGACCGGGAAGACGCGTTCAACCGCTGGTACAACGACGAGCACGTCCCTCAAGTGCTCCAGTTCAAGGGCCTGGTGAGCGCCCGGCGCTACAAGGCGCTCGAGGGCGAGGAGAAATACCAGTACATGGCGGTGTACGAGCTCGCCGACGAGGCGACGTATCGCCGCCTCATGGCCTCCGACCACATGAAGCTGCTACGCGCCGAGTACGACGCGCACTTCGGCGCCGTCAGCGAGCGCGCCCGCTTCGCCTACACGCAGGTCTGGCCATAGCCACGCGCCGCTTCCGCGGCCTGGGCAAGGGGCGCAAGCTCCGGCGCGCGCTCGAGCGCGGCGGGACCGGCCCCGCGCAGCGCCTCAACGAGACGCTCGGCGCCTGGCAGGGCGTCAAGATCACGCCGATGTTCGGGCGCTGGGGCTATTTCGTCGGCGAGATGCTCTTCGCCTGCTTCCCGCTGCGCGAGAAGGAGCGTGATCTCTGGATCCGCCTCCGGCCGGACGACCAGCGCCGGGCGCTCGCCGACGCGCGGGTCCGCCCCCACCGGCGCTTCGCCCGGCGGGGCTGGATCGAGCTGGACGTCGAGGAGCCGGAGGACCTCGGGCGCGCGCTCCGCTGGCTCAGGCGCGCGCACGCGACGGCGACGCGGAGTGCACACACCAACGAGAATGGGGAGGCGTGATGGCGAACGTGCTGAGCGTGATCGCGAAGCTTTCGGCGAAGCCGGGGCAGGGGGACGCGCTGGCGCCGATCCTGCGCGAGCAGGTGGCGGCGGTGCTCAAGGCGGAGCCCGACTGCCTCGTCTACCGGCTTCACCGGTCCAAGAAGCACCCCGACCTCTTCCTCTTCTACGAGCAGTACCGCTCGGACGCGGCCTTCGATCTTCACCGGAAGGCGCCCCATCTCACGGCCTTCCGTGAGCGCCGCGACCCGCTCGTCGCGGGCCCCCCGGAGGTGGAGTTCTACCTCTCGGTCACGGACTAGGGTGTCGGCGGCGCCGGGCCCGCACGACAGATGTCGCGGGACCACGCGCCAGTTCTTAACATGATTTCAGCGACGGGACACTAGGCGGTCGCAGCGGCCTCAGCAGCCTCGCGCGCCGCCGCTTCCTCGCGCGCCTTCGCGTCGATGCGGTCGATCCTGACCAGCGGGACGAGGAATCACGCGAGCGCCGTCATTCCCGCCGAGATGAACACCAGCGGCGTGTAGCCGACCGCGTCGTAGAGGCGCGCGCCGATGTTCTGCGAGAGCTGCGCCCCACCGTTGTAGACGGACATCAGGAGCGCGAAGAACGTCGCTTCCACGTGGCGCGGGCACGACTTCGCAGCGAGGTCCAGGATGGCGAGCTGCGTGATCATGCCGATGCAGCCGAACGCGACGTCGATGATGAGGGCGGAGGTCGCGTCGCGGTAGAGGAGATATGCCAGCGTCCCGGCGACGCCGAAGCCGATCGCGACGTTGATGATCCGCTTGAGCGGCATTCTTCGGGAGAGCGGTGCATAGGCCGCCGCGCCGATGATGCCCGCGACGGCGGCCAGGGCCGCCAGCCTCCCGATGAACTGCTGGCCGAACTTGAGCGTGTCGGTCTGGTAATAGAGGAACGCCGGGCCGAAGGACGGGCTGAAGGTCCAGAAGAAGATGAAGCCCGCGACCAGCCACATCTCCCGCTCGCGCAGCGCCGCCCGGACGGCCGTCCACGTCCGGCGGAGCGCCTCCCGGTCGACGCGCGCGGGCGCCTCGCGCACGAAGGTCAGCGCCATCAGCAAGGAGATGAGGGGAAAGCACGCCGCGAGCAGGAAGGCCGTGCGCAGACTGCGCCCCTCGGCGAGGTAGCCGCCCAGCTCCCCCACCAGCACCGTCGCCATCGTGATGCACGCCCACTGGACGGCCTGGAAGGCGCCGGTGAGGCCGCGCGGCCGCCCGTTCTCGACCATCATCGCGTCCGTCAGCACGTCGGTGAACGCGAGGCCGAGCGCCATGAGCGTGAAGAACCCGACGCCGGCGACGAGCGTAAAGCTCGTGATGCCGAGGACGTCGAGCGTCTGGATCGGCCCGTGGGAGATCAGCACGCCCGACGAGAGGATCAGGCCCGCCGCCCCGGCCAGGGCACAGGTCAGCAGGAAGTAGCTCTTCCGCCGCCGTCCGAAGAGCGGCACGAAGTCCGAGAGAAGCCCATAGACCGGCTTGATGAGCCACGGGATCGTGGTGATCAGGAAGAAGTCGGCGACCTGCCCGGCCGTGAGCCCGCGGTCCTTCAGGACAATCGTGATCGTCTGATTGGGCAGGTACCACATGCCCTGGGCGAAGTAGACGACGCCGAACAGGATGGCGAGGCGCTGGCCCTCGGGGGTCTTGAACGGGTTCAGCCGCCGGACCCAGTCGAGCATCGTGGCGGTCATGATACTCTGAGCGACGTCCATGCTGTCGGTCTGCCCTCACGACTGTCCGTCCTGCTGTAGCCTCCTCGTCGAGGTGGAGGACGGGCGGCTCACCTCGGTCACCGGCAACCCCGCGCACCCGTTCACGCAGGGCGTGATCTGCGGCAAGGTGCGCGAGTACGCCGAGCGCGTCCACTCGCCGCTCCGCGTCGCGACGCCGCTCAGGCGGGTCGGGCCGAAGGGCTCGGGCGAGTTCGCGCGGATCTCCTGGGACGAGGCGATCGACGAGATCGCCCGGCGCTGGCGCGCCATCATCCGCGAGCACGGCGCCGAGGCGATCCTGCCGTTCTCCTACGCGGGCTCGATGGGCCAGGTCCAGTACTACGCGGGCCACCCGCTCTTCCACGCCCTCGGCGCGAGCCGCCTCGACCGCTCGATCTGCGTCTCGACCGCGTACGCGGGCTGGAGGGCGACGGTGGGCGCGGTCACCGGCAACGACTCGGAGCAGATGGTCGGCGCCGACCTCGTGGTGCTCTGGGGCGTGAACGCGGCCTACTCGACCGTCAACGTCATGACGCTCGTCAAGCAGGCGCGCGCGCGCGGCGCCCACGTCATCGTCATCGATCCGTACCGCACGCCGACGGCCCAGCAGGGGGACGAGCACCTGAGGGTCACCCCGGGCACCGACACGGCGCTGGCGCTCGCCGTGATGCACGTCCTCGTCACCGAGGGGCGGGTCGACCGCGAGTACGTCGCGCGCGCGACGAAGGGCTTCGAGCGTCTCGCCGAGCACGTGAAGGCGTACCCGCCCGAGCGGGTCGCGCCGATCGTCGGCCTGCCGGCGGAGACGATCGTCGCGTTCGCCCGGCGCTACGGCGCCTCGCGGCGCACCTTCATCCGCGTCGGCATCGGCATCTCGCGCCACGAGAACGGCGGCATGACCTGCCGCACCCTCGCGTGTCTGCCGGCGCTGACCGGCGCGTACGCGGACCCGCACGGCGGCGCGCTCCTCTCCTCGGGGGGCGCCTTCGGCTTCGACTTCGGCGTGCTGGAGCGCGCCGACCTCCTGCCGAGCCCGGCGCCGCGCGTGATCAACATGATCCACCTCGGCCGCGTGCTCACCGACCCGACGCAGGCGCCGCCGGTGAAGGCGCTCTACGTCTACAGCTCGAACCCGGCGGCCGTCTGCCCCGACCAGACGCGCGTCCTGGCAGGGCTCGCGCGCGAGGATCTCTTCACGGTCGTCCACGAGCAGGTGCTGACGGACACGGCGCATTACGCCGATCTCGTCCTGCCCGCGACGACATCCATGGAGCACGAGGACCTCTACCGCTCCTACGGCCAGTTCACGCTCCAGCTCGCCCAGCCGGCGCTGCCGCCGCAGGGCGAGGCGCTGTCGAACTGGGCGGTCTGCGGCCGGCTCGCCCGGGCGATGGGCGTGGCCGAGGAGCACTACGCGAAGAGCCCCGAGGCGCTCATCGGCGAGTTCCTCGCCCGCGGCGACGGCACCGTGCGCGGCATCTCGTACGCGCAGCTCAAGCGGGACGGCTGGGCGCGGCTCAACCTGCCGCAGCCCTACCTGCCGTTCGCGAATGGTGCGCCCACACCCTCGGGAAAGGTCGAGTTCTACTCGGAGTCGATGGCCCGCCAGGGGCTGCCCGCGCTGCCGACGCACGTGCCGCTCACGGAGGGGCCGGACAACCAGGCACTCGCCGCGCGCTACCCGCTCCAGTGCATCGTGCCGCCGAACCGCTTCTTCCTGAACTCGTCGTTCAGCCAGTCGGAGCTGCTGCGCCGGCGCCAGAAGGTGCCGACGGTGATGATCGCGGCTCCCGACGCCACGGCGCGCGGCATCCGGGACGGGGACGAGGTCCGCGTGGAGAGTGCGCGCGGCGCCGCGCGCTTCACGGCACAGGTGACCGACGCCACTCGGCCCGGCGTGGTCGTGGTCGAGGGGATCTGGTGGCACCGCTTCCATCCCGGCGGCCGGGGCGTGAACGTGCTGACGAGCGACCGCGTCACCGACATGGGCGGCGGTCCGGCGTTCCACTCGAACCTCGTCCAGATCGCGCGTGCCTGACACCGCCCCGGCGGGCTACCTCAAGACGCTGTTCCTGCACCCGCCCTCGTACGAGGGCTTCGACGGGGGCGCCGGGTCGCGTTATCAGGCGCGCCGCGAGGTCCGCTCCTTCTGGTACCCGACGTGGCTCGCCCAGCCCGCGGCACTCGTCCCGGGCTCGCGCCTGGTGGACGCGCCGCCCGACGGCCTCACGCTCGAGGACGTGCTGCCGCTCGCCCGCGAGTACGAGCTGGCGGTGCTCCACACGAGCACGCCGTCGTTCTCCTACGACGTCAAGGTCGCCGACGCGCTCCGCGCGGAGAATAGGCGCCTCCGCATCGGGTTCGTGGGCGCCCACGTCGCGGTCCACCCGGAGGACTCGCTCGCCGCCTCCGACGCGATCGAGTTCGTGGCGCGCGGCGAGTTCGACTTCACCATCCAGGAGGTCGCCCAGGGCCGGCCCCTCGCGAGCGTGCTCGGTCTCAGCTATCGCGAGCACGGCGTGATCCGGCACACGCCCGAGCGCCCGACGCTCGAGAACATGGACGCGCTGCCGTTCGTCGTGGACGTCTACAAGCGCGATCTCACGCTCGAGCACTACGTCATCGGCTACCTCCTGCACCCGTACGTGTCCCTCTACACGGGACGGGGCTGCCGGTCCAAGTGTACCTTCTGCCTATGGCCGCAGACCGTGGGCGGGCACCGCTACCGGACGCGCTCGGTCGAGCACGTCGTGGCCGAGATCGCCCTGGCCAGGCGCTACTTCCCCCAGGTCCGCGAGTTCTTCTTCGACGACGACACGTTCACTGACGACCTCCCGCGGGCCGAGGCGATCGCGCGCGGGCTCGGCCGGCTCGGCGTGACGTGGTCGTGCAACGCGAAGGCGAACGTGCCCGGGGAGACGCTCCGGGTGCTGAAGGACAACGGCCTGCGCCTCCTGCTGGTCGGCTACGAGTCGGGCGACCAGCGGATCCTCAACGGCATCAAGAAGGGGCTCCGCCTCGACGTCGCCCGGCGGTTCTCGAGGGACTGCCGTGACCTCGGCATCACGATCCACGGCACGTTCATCCTCGGGCTGCCCGGCGAGACGCGTGAGACCGTCGAGAAGACGATCCGCTTTGCCTGCGAGGTCGATCCCCACACGATCCAGGTCTCGATCGCCGCGCCCTACCCGGGGACGGCGCTGTACCGCGAGGCCCTCGAGCACGGGTGGCTCAGCGGCCAGGACCTCGTCGACCGCCGCGGGCTCCAGCAGAGCGTCTTGAGCTACCCGCATCTCTCGAGCACCGAGATCTTCGACTCGGTCGCGACGTTTTACCGGCGCTTCTACTTCCGGCCGAGGAAGCTCCTCGCGATCATGGGCGAGATGGCGGGCGACCACCGGATGCTCGTGCGCCGGCTCCGCGAGGGCGTGGAGTTCTTCCGCTTCCTCGCCCAGCGCTCCCGCTAGCCGACGGTCGCCGGGCGGGTCCCGCCGAGCGCGATCGCGCGGAGGTGCAGGGCGCCCGCCGCCGCGGCCCACGTCGCCGCACGCCCCGCGCTCAGCGGCGCGACGAGAGCGTGACGGATTCGGGCTGTCCCGCGGGCGGCGCCGGGCGGGCGAGGGGCCGCAGCAGGACCGGGAGCACGACGAGCGCGGCGACGAGGCTCGTCGCGGTGCCCAAGGTGAGCAGGAGACCCAGGCCGAAGATGCCCTGGTGATCGGCGACCATGAGGCTGCCGAAGCCCACGATGTTCGTGAGGCCGTTGACGAGCACCGCCATCACCGTGCTGCGGGCGAAGAGCGGGCCGCCGTGGTCGCGTCCCTCCATATAGCGGATCACGATGTTCAGCCCGTACTCGGCCGCGGCGCCGAGGATCAGCGGCAGCCCGAAGACGTTGCCCATGGTGAACTTGAGGTCGAAGAAGTACATCAGGCCGAACGTCCAGAGCATGCCGAGGCCGAGGGGCAGGAGCGCCAGGAGCGTCTCGCGCACGCGCCGCAGCGTGAGGAAGGTGGCGAGCGTGACCAGCAGGACCGCGTAGACCGTGCCGGCCAGGTAGGAGCGCTCCATGGAGCGGATCGCCTCGAAAGTGACGACCATCGTCCCGGTCACCGCCGGATCGACCGACCGGAGATCGGTGACGAAGCGGAGCGCGCCCTCGCGGTCCCAGATGTCGACCCCCGGATGGATCTGGAGGAGGAAGCGGCCGCGGTCACTGATGAACTTACGCCGGAGCTCCGCCGGGATGTCGTTGAGCCCGATCTGGCGCGGCGCCAGGTTCGCCTGGAGCCGCTGGAAGTTCCGGACGAAGTCGTTGTAGACCTGGGTTTGTAGGACGGTCAGCGCCGGCTCGCTCGTTTCGGGGTCGGTCTGGCGCAGGCGGCTCACGAGCCGGTCGATCTCCTCGGTGAGGTTCTGGAGGCGGAGCTTCGTGTCCCCGGCGGGCGCTTCGCTCGCCGCGATGCCGAAGCGCCGCTGGAGCGACTCGAGGGCCGCGATCAGCCGCTCGAGGTCGACGGACGTGGTCCGCCCGACCCGTACCGGCGCGACGATCGGCGCGAAGTCGCCGATGATCTTCAGCTTCTCCGCCTGATCCTCCGGGATGAGCAGGAGCGCCGAGTCCACCTCCGAGACGCTTCCGAGCCGGCTGAAGGCCGCGTGCTTGCGCCGGAGCTCCTCGAGCGAATCGGCGCTCGCCAGCGCCGTGAACCCCGAGCGGCCCGCCGTGGCGAGGATCCGCTTCTCCCAGACGACCGACTCCGTGCCGTGCGCCTGCAGGTTGAGGAGGTTGTAGTCGAACTGGACGTGCTTGAGCCCCCAGAGCGACAAGACCGTGAGGACCAGGGCGAGCGCCAGCACGGTCTTGGGGTACTCGACGAGGCGCTCGACGAGCGGCATGTGGACCCGCTCGAGCGCGATCGCGCGCGGGATCGTGCCCGCGGGGCGGCTCGCGTGGCGGCGGTCCACGAGCACGAGCATCGCCGGGAAGACCGTCATCATCGAGATCCACGACAGCACGATCGCGGTGCCGGCGATGAACCCGAGCTCCTGGACGCCGCGGAACTCGGTCAGGCCCAGGACGTAGAACGTGCCCCCGGCCGTGATCGCGCCCAGCAGCATCCCCGGCCCGCTGCGGCCCGCCGTGATCTCGATCGCCTCCCTGAGGTTCCGGCCCAGGAACAGCTCCTCCTCGTAGCGGAAGAGGAAGTAAATCCCGTAGTCGATGCCGATCCCGATGACGATCGAGATGAACATGACCGAGAAGAGCGAGAGGTGGCCGACGACGAGCGTCGCGATGCCGAGGGACCAGCAGAGGCTCAGGACCAGCACGAGCAGCATCAGCATGGGCTTGCCGACCCGGAGGAAGGCGGCCAGCAGGAGGCCGAGCGTCAGCGCGAAGGCCAGGCTCGTCGCGCGCTCGCTGTCGCGGAAGGCCGCCGTCATCTCGTCGTTCGAGAGCGCCGGCTTGCCGGTGACGCCGACGTCGATGCCGGGGAACTCGCGCCGCAACGACGCGATGACGGCCCGCACGCCCTCGATCGCGCGCTGGTCGCCCGTGAAGCTGCCGCGCTCGCTCTCGGGCTTGGCCAGGATGAAGAGCAGCCGCTGGTCGTCGGAGAGGAAGTAGCCGGCACCCGGCCGGTCGCCCTCGACCGCGAAGAGGGCGCCCCACGGCGAGCGGTAGGGCGCCGGCCGGTCGAGCCGCGCGCCGATCTGCGCCACCAGGTCTTCGACGAACTTGACGTCGAGGCCGGCCTTGCCGTCGCTGAGCCCGAGGTCGATGAAGCTCGTGACGAACGCGCTCGCGACCTGGTTCGAGACACCCTCGACGAGCTGGTCGAGCGTCGGGCGGCCCGCGAACGCCTCGACGAACTCCTGGTAGTCGAAGACCTTGTCGCGGATCGCGACGAGCTTCTCCTTGGAGAGGTAGAGGAGGGCACGCCCCTCGAACTGCTTTGGGTCGATGCGGTACGTGAGGCGGATGAGCGGCACGCGCCGCGCGCGCAGCTCGCGCGCGAGCCGCCGCGCGTAGAGCGTGGCCTCCGGCAGCGAGGGCGCCTGGACGACGATCGCCAGATCGTCGAGGTCCCCGAATTCCCTGTCGTACTCGCGGTACTTCTCGATGTACGGCTGGCCCGCCGGGAGCAGCAGGAGCGTGGACGTCTGGAACGTCATGGTCGTGAGCGTGTAGACGAGGGAGACGACCGCGAGGACGAAGGCGAGGGCGACGGTGAGGGCGGGGCGCGCACACGACACGCGCACGAGCCCCCGGAGGGGAGATCCGATGCGTTTGGCCAGCGCCACCTACTCTTCGCCGGCGATGAACCGCTCGAGGCCCAGCCGGGCCGCGTCGTCGGCCCACTGCTCCGGCGGCGACTTCATCAGGTAGGCAGACGGCGCGACCAGCGCCCCCTTGAGGCCCCGGTCGAGGGCGAGCTTGCACAGGCGGATCGCGTCGATCACGACGCCGGCGGAGTTCGGCGAGTCCCACACCTCGAGCTTCAGCTCGACGTTGATCGGCTGGTCGCCGAAGCCGCGGCCCTCGAGCCGGATGTGCGCCCACTTCCGGTCCTCGAGCCATGGCACGTAGTCGCTCGGCCCGATGTGGACGGCGTCCGCCGGCAGGTCGTGGCCGAGCTGCGAGCGGACCGCGTCGGTCTTCGAGATCTTCTTCGACACGAGCCGGTCGCGCTCGAGCATGTTGTAGAAGTCCGTGTTGCCGCCGAAGTTCAGCTGGCTCGTCCGCTCGAGGCGCACGCCCCGGTCCATGAAGAGCTTCGTGAGGATTCGGTGGATGATCGTGGCGCCGACCTGGGACTTGACGTCGTCACCGATCACCGGCAGCCCGCGCTCCTCGAACCGGCGACGCCAGTAGCTCTCGCGCGCGATGAAGACGGGGATGCAGTTGACGAACGCGCAGCCCGCGTCGAGCACCTGCTCGACGTACCACTTGGTCGCCATCTCGCTGCCGACCGGCAGGAAGTTGACGACGACGTTCGTGCGCGTCTCGCGGAGGATCCCGGCGATGTCGGCGGTCGAGCCGGGCGCCTTCTTGATCATCTGCGAGAGGTACAGGCCGAGGCCGTCGTGCGTCATCCCGCGCTGGACCGGTACGCCGAGCGTCCCGACCTTCGCGAAACGCACGGTGTTGTTCGGCGGCTGGACGATCGCCTCCCCGAGATCGCGCCCGACCTTGCGCTCGTCGATGTCGAACGCGGCGGAGAACTCGATGTCGGCCACGTGGTACGGCCCGACGCGCGGGTGCATCAGCCCGGGGACGAACTGGCCCTCCGGTGCGTTCCGGTAGTACTCGATGCCCTGGACGAGCGCGGACGCGCAGTTACCGACACCGATGATGGCGACTCGAACGGATCCCACGGGCGCCTCCCTCTTGTTCCGACGCGATCAGCGCGGCGTGATCAGCGGGAATTATTCTGCGACAGTGTAGCATACCGGCGTCATGATCCTCACGCCCCGCTCGCCCGGAAGCGGTCGCGGATCTGGCGCGGCGTGTGCGGGATGCGCGGGACGTCCGCCTCCGCTCGGGTGATCTTGGCGAGGACGAAGTGGGGCCCGGGGCTCGCGAGCCCGGCGCGCACGGCGGCGCGGAGCGCGTCGGCGCTCGCGACGGCGCCGGCGGTCCGATAGCCCGCGGCGCGCGCGATCCGGTCGAGCCGCACCTCGCGCGAGGGCGAGGGCTGGTTGCCGGTCGAGCCGTAGACCTCGTTGTCGAAGACGACGTGGAGGAAGTTCGCCGGGCGGAGGCTTCCCACCGTGGCGATGACGCCCAGGTTCATGAGGAGGTTGCCGTCGCCGTCGAACACCACGCACGGGCGGCCCGGGCGGACCAGCGCGAGCCCCAAGCCGATCGCGGAGGCGAGCCCCATCGAGCCGAGCATGTAGAAGTTCTGGGGCCGGTCGACGAGCGCACAGGACTCGCGACAGATGTAGCCGTTCGCGTGGATCACGGGCTCGTCGCCGAGCTGCTTGAGGGCGACGGCGAGCGCCTCATGCCGCGACATCACCGGAATCAGATCTTCCTCGTCCTCGGTCAACACGTGCGGAGCCCCGTGCACCTCGGGCAGGCCACCCCCGGTCGACGCCGGCCCGTCGGGTCCCGCCCGGGTCTCGCCCTCCTCCTCGATCACGCCCGGAGGCACGAGGAGCGCGACCGGCGCTTCACGCGCGTCCATGGCGCGGCGTGCCCACCCGAGCTGCCCGTCGATGTCGGCGCGGCCGAGGACTCGATACGGGATCCCGAGGAGCTCGAGGAGCTTCGGAGTGATCTCGCCCGTCAGGATGTGCTCGGGCGCGTCCGCGCCGTCGAAGCCCCGCCAGGTCACGAGCAGGAGCGCGGGGAGGCCGTACATGAGCGAGAGCGATGCGAGGGCGCCGAGGCTCGCGCCGAGCCCCGAGTTCTGCATCAGCACCGCCGGCCGCCGCCCGCCGAGCCAGGCGCCGGCCGCGAGCCCCACCGCCGCGTCCTCGCGGGCGGCGGCGACGTAGGGTGCCCGCGGGCTCCGCGCGAGCGCGGCGATGAGGTCGGCGATGACCGAGCAGGGGACGCCGGTGAAGAAATCGAACCCGTGACGCTCGAGGAGGGTCGCGAGCTCCGCGCCGGAGACTACGTGCGGACGTCCGCGGGCGCGCCGGACGTGCTCACTTCTGTGACGTCCGCTTCTGCGACTCTTCCTCGTAGAACTCCTCCTGCTTGGTCTTCATCTTCTTGACGAGCTCCTGGTAGGACGAGGTCGTGACGATCTTGTTGAACTGTGCGCGGTAGTTCGCGATGAGACTCACGCCCTCGATGACGACGTCGTAGACGAGCCACCTGTCGCCGCGCTTGTGCATCCGGTAGTCGATCGGGATCTCGGTCTCCTGCTTGGTCGTCACCTTGGTGTGCACTGTCGCCTGCTCCCCGTCGATCTGGTCGCCGAAGTACACGATCTTCTCGCCGCCATACAGCTCGATCTTCGAGATGTACGAGCGCTCGAGCAGGTCCGCGAACAGCGCGACGAACTCCTCGCGCTCGACGGGCGTGCGAGGCGGCCAGTGGCGCGCCAGCGAGCGCTTGGCGGTCTCCCCGAAGTCGAAGATGTCGTTGGCGATCTGGCGGACCACGGCCCGGCGCTGCTTGGCCTTGCCCTCCTTCTTCAGTTCGGAATCGTCGAGCACCTTCATCACCCGGTCGATCTGGGTCTTGAGCTGGTCCGTCGGCCCTCCCGCCCAGGCGCGGGGAGCGGCGACCAGCAGCAGGAGCGCGGCGGCGAGTGCGAGCCCGGGGCGGGAGCTTCTCATCGACGACCTCCTACACCTTCCCGAAGATGTACTTGGACAAGAGTTCCTCGAAATCGATGGGCGCCTCGACCTCCCGGATGCGGCCGTTGGCCGGGATGATCTTCTCGGAGCCGCCCGGGCTGATCCTCAAGTATTTCTCGCCGATCAGGCCCTTCGTCTTGATCGAGGCGATGGAGTCCTCCTGCAGCTTCACGCCCGAGTTGATCCGGAGCGTCACCCGCGCCTGATAGTCGGCGAGGCCGATGGACTCGACACGCCCGATCTCGACGCCGGCGATCTCGACGGTCGATCCGGCCTTCAACCCGCCCACCGACGGGAAGTCGGCGCTGACAATGTACCCGTCGCCGCCGAAGAGGGTGACTCGGCCGAGTTTAACCGAGAGGTAGCCCAACGCCAAGACGCCGACCAGCAGGAAGAGCCCCACCGCGATATTGACCCGTGATCGCTCCATCAGGTTCCCTCCGTGTTGTCCGGTTCGCCCCGGATGAACTGGCGCACGATCCGGTTCTGGGACGCCTGGATCGCCGCCGGCGCCCCGACCTCCACGATCCGGCCCTCGTGGAGCATGGCCACGGTGTCGGCGATCTCGAAGATCTCGGGGATCTCGTGGCTCACCATGACGGCCGTGAAGCGGTACTTACGGTGGAGATCGAGGATCAGGTGGTGGATGGTGTTGACCAGCACCGGGTCGAGCCCCGTCGTCGGCTCATCGAAGAACACGATCTCGGGCTCGGTGACGAGGGCACGCGCGATCGCGACGCGCTTGCGCATGCCGCCCGAGACCTCGGCCGGATTCTTGGCGCCCATGCCCTCGAGTCCCACCTGGTGGAGCGCCTCCTCGACCCGCTGGGCGATCTCGAGCCGTGGCAGGTGGAGCTTCTCCCTGAGCGGGAAGGCGACGTTCTGCGCGCACGTCATCGAGTCGAAGAGCGCGCCACCCTGGAAGACGACACCGTAGCGCCGCCGGATCGCGTCGAGCGCGCGCCCGCGGAGCCCGGTGATCTCCGCGCCGTCCACGAGCACCCGGCCCGCGTCGGGCTGGAGCAGCCCGATCAGGTGCTTGAGCAGGACTGATTTCCCGCCGCCGCTCCGGCCGATGATGACGGTGATCGAGCCGGTCGGGACCTCGAGGTCGAGGGCGCGCAGCACGTGCTGGCGGCCGAACGATTTCGTGAGCTCTTCGACTCGAATCACAGGCTCACGGCAGGACCGAGCCCATGAAGTAGTCCCAGACCAGGATCAGCACCGACGAGAGCACGACCGCGTCGGTCGTCGACTTGGCGACGCCCTCGGCGCCGTGGCCCGCGTGGAAGCCCTTGTAGGTGCAGACCCACGTCACGACCACGCCGAAGCACACGGACTTCCAGAAGCCCGTCATGATGTCCTTCATCTCGACGAACGACTGCATCTCGCCGAAGTACGTGCCCTGGGAGAGGCCCAGTAGCTCGACGCCCACGAGGTAGCCGCCGAAGATGCCGACCGTGTCGAAGATCGCGGTCATGAGCGGGAACGTCACGAGGCCGGCGAGGATCGAAGGCACGACCAGGTACCGCATCGGGTTCAGCGCCATCACGGTGAGCGCGTCGATCTGCTCGGTGATGCGCATGATCCCGATCTCGGCGGTCAGCGCCGAACCGGCGCGCCCAGTGACCATGAGCGCCGAGAGAACGGGGCCGAGCTCGCGGATCAGCGAGAGCGCCACCGCGGGGCCGAGGTACGCCTCGGAGCCGAACCGGACGAGCGTCAGGTACGTCTGCAGGCCCAGGACCATCCCGGTGAACGCGCCGGTGAGGAGGATGATCAGGAGCGACCGGTAGCCGATGTAGTGAATCCGGTCGATGAACGCCCAGAACTTGAAGGGGGGCGTGAGGAGCGCCGCGAGGGCCTCCGCGAGGAACGTGCCGAAGCGCCCGAGCGCGTCCACGATCGCGATCGCCCACCGGCCGAGCGCGTCGAGCGGGCGCAGCGCCTGCGAGAGCGACTGCTCAGTCATGCCTGGGTGCTGCGGTAGACCCCCAGCGCCCAGAGGGGGAAGTACTTCGCGTAGAGGTGGTACTTCAGGAAGAACACGCGCGGGAACCCCGTCCCGTTCCAGAGCCGGTCCTCCCAGGAGCCGTCGGGACCCTGGGTCTGGAGCAGGTACTCGATCCCGCGCTCGACCGCGCGGCCGCTCGTCCGGCCCGCGGCGAAGAGCGCCAGGAGCGCCCAGGCGGTCTGGCTCGGCGTGGACGCGCCGACGCCGGCGAACTCGGGGTCGTCGTAGCTCTCGCACGTCTCGCCCCAGCCACCGTCCTTGTTCTGACGGCGCTCGAGCCAGCGCACGGCGCGCTGCACGTACTCGTGACGGAGGTCCTCGCCGATCGCGCGGAGGCCGCGCAGGACCGACCACGTGCCGTAGATGTAGTTCACGCCCCAGCGCCCCTCCCACGGGCCGTCGTGCCGCTGCGTGTGGCGCAGGAAATGGATCGCGCGCTGCACCGGCTCGAAGTCCTTGCCGTAGCCGAGCGTGCCGAGCAGCTCGAGGCCGCGGCCCGTCAGGTCCTCGCTCGACGGATCGAGCAGCGCGCCGTGGTCGGCGAAGGGGATGTTGTTGAGGTAGAGGTGGTTGTTGTCGGCGTCGAAGGACGCCCAGCCGCCGTCCTCGCCCTGCATGCCGAGGAACCAGCCGAGCCCGCGCTCCTTGGCCGCCTGCGCGGCGTCGCCGTCGACGCCGCGCACCTTCTCGAGCGCCATGAGCACCATGCCCGTGTCGTCGAGATCCGGATAGAAGTCGTTGCGATACTGGAAGGCCCAGCCGCCCGGCTTGACGTGCGGCCGCTTCACCTGCCAGTCGCCCGGCACGAGCACCTGCCGGTCGATCAGCCACTCCGCGGCCCGCCGGAGCGCGGGATCGTCGGGCTCCACGCCGCTCTCGACCAGCGCGTTGACGGTGAGCGCCGTATCCCAGACGGGCGAGGGACAGGGCTGGTAGCGGATCTCGTCGGCGTCCTCGACCCCGAGCGCCTCGATCTCCTTGATCTGTCCGGTGACGAGCGGGTGGTCGTCGGGATAGCCGAGCAGCCGCATCGCGAGGATCGAGTTGGCCATGGCCGGGTAGATGCCGCCGAGGCCGCCCGGCACGGCGAGCCGCTCCTCGAGCCAGACGCGCGCCGCGTCGACCGCCGGCTTCCGGAACGGCCGCTTCGTGAAGCGCTCCCAGATCTTGAGCCCGTCGTCGACCGCGATGAAGAAGTTCTTCCAGAAGAGCTTGCGCCAGCTGAAGGGCTCCGGCATCCGCGGGAAGCGCAGGCTCGTTCTCTCGCGGGGCTCGGGCCAGAGCTCGTCCAGGCCGAGCTCGGGCGGCAGCCACTTCACCGGCTTCCGGTCCATGATGATGAGGAGCGGCACGATCACCGTGCGCGACCAGTACGAGACCTCGTAGATGTTGAACAGTCCGAAGAACGGCCGCGGCAGCAGCATGATCTCGACCGGCATCGCCGGCACGCCGTTCCAGTCGTACTCGCCGAAGAGCGCCAACTGGATCTTGGTGAAGACGTCGGCCTTCACCGGTCCGCCCAGCTCGCGGATCCGCTCGCGTGCGGTGACCATCGCGGGGTCGTCCAGGCTCACGCCGGCCATCTTCATCGCGAAATACGCCTTGATCGTGGCCGACAGATTCGTCGGGCCGTCCTCGAAGAGGTTGAAGCCGCCGTCGGGGAGCTGCCGACGGCGCAGGGAGCAGACGGCCTTGGCCTCCTTCTTCCGGTCCACCCGGTCGATCAGGTGGCAGAGCAGGAGGTACTCGGACGTGATGGTGGTGTTGGCTTCCAGCTCGCCGACCCAGTGGCCCTCGGGGGCCTGGTGGGCGAGGAGCCATTTCTGGGCGCGCGCGATCGGCTCCTTGAGATCCGTCACGACGGGTGATGGTAACATGTTGACTCGTCGAGTGAAAATGCTCTGATGGACCTCGTGCTCGGCACCCTTGCCCTCCGGCCCTACGTCTTCGCGTTCCTGATCCTATTCCTGGCATTCGGCAGCGCGGACCTCGGCTGGCGCAGGACGCTCGCGTTCGGCGCCTCGGTCTGGCCGGTCGCCTGGCTCGCGGAATTCTCGTCGACGCGCACCGGCATCCCCTTCGGGCTCTACCAGTACACCGGCGTGACGCGTGGGCGCGAGCTCTACATCGCGGACGTGCCGTTTATGGACGCGCTCTCGTTCACCTTTCTCGCCTACGCGGCCTTCTGCCTGGCCCGCGCCGCGCTGACCGGCCGTCGCGCCTGTCCCTGGGCGCTCGCGCTGGTCACCGGGGCGCTCATGGCGGCGCTCGACGTCGTCATCGATCCGCTCGCCGTGCGCGGGGACCGCTGGTTCCTCGGCCGCATCTTCTACTATCCAGACGGCGGCGTGTACTGGGGCGTCCCGCTCTCCAACTTCGCCGGGTGGGTGATCGTGGGCGCGCTCGGCGTCGGCGTGTATGTGGCGCTTGCCGGGCGGACGCCGGCCGGACGCATCTGGCCGGGAGTCGCGTTATACTACTTGGTGCTCGGCTTCAACCTGGCCGTGACCGCGTGGATCGGCGAATGGCTGCTGGCTGCTGTCGGCGTCGCGCTCCACGCCGCGATCGCTCTGACGATTCGATATGTCCGGCCGGAGCCCGGAGCGGCGCCGGACCTGGAGGGCCGAGGAGTGCAGCGGGCGTGAGCGTTCCCCTCTCGCAGATGTGGGCGGTGGCCTCCTACGTCCTGAAGCAGCGGCTTCGGGGCAACACGCGCTATCCGCTCGTGCTCATGCTCGAGCCGCTCTTCCGCTGCAACCTCGCGTGCGCGGGGTGCGGCAAGATCCAGTACCCGGCGCAGATCCTCAAGAAGCATCTCACCGTCGAGCAGTGCCTCGCCGCGGTCGAGGAGTGCGGCGCCCCGATCGTCTCGATCCCGGGCGGCGAGCCGCTCATGTACCCTGACATCGGCCGTCTGGTCAAGGAGCTCGTCGCGCGCAAGACGTACGTCTACCTCTGCACCAACGCGCTCCTCCTCAAGGAGAAGCTCGACGCCGGCCTCTTCGCGCCCTCGACGTTCCTCTCGTTCAGCGTCCACATGGACGGCCTCCGCGAGGAGCACGACGAGGCGGTCTGCCGCGACGGCGTCTACGACGAGGCCGTCGACGCGATCCGGGAGGCGCTCCGGCGTGGGTTCCGCGTCACGACCAACACCACGCTCTTCGATGGCGCGAACCCGCTCCGCATGCGCGAATTCTTCGACGCGATGATGGACCTCGGCGTCGAGGGCATGATGGTCTCGCCGGGCTACAGCTACGCCAAGGCGCCCGACCGCGAGCACTTCTTGCGCCGCCAGCGCGCACACGAGCTCTTCTCGACGATCCTCGAGCGCCCTAAGCGGCGCTGGAAGTTCAACCAGTCGCCGCTCTTTCTCCAGTTCCTCATGGGCAAACAGGACTTCGAGTGCACGCCGTGGGGGAACCCGACGTACAACATGTTCGGCTGGCAGCGCCCGTGCTACCTCCTGCAGGAAGGCTACGCGAAGACCTTCCGCGAGCTCATGACGACGACGAAGTGGGAGAGCTACGGGCACCGGAGCGGCAACGAGAAATGCCGCGACTGCATGGTCCACTGCGGCTACGAGCCCACCGCCGTCAACCACACCTTCGCCTCCTGGCGCGGTTTCCGCGACACCGTCGTGGCGACGGTCTCGGGCCGGTTCTAGGGCGCCGATGACGGAGGAGACGCTCGAAGGCTGGGCGCCCGAGATCGGCCACGGGGTCGCGCTCGAGGCGGTCATCGAGCGCGCGTTCGATTACCGCGGCAACGTGACGGTGGTGAAGACCGACGGAGCCGAGCTCGAGGGCTACCTCTTCAACCGCGACCGCGACGTACCCGCGCCCTTCGTCCAGATGTTCGACCGCGCCGGCGCCGGCCCTATCGACATCCGCTACTCGGAGATCCGCACGATCCGCTTCACCGGCAAGGACACGGCGGCCGGCACCTCGTACGCGGCCTGGCTCCGCGCCAAGGAAGCCAAGAAGCCAGCTTCCGGCGCGTGACCCGCGTCGTCGTCTTCGCCGCGCTCGACCTCGAAGCCACGGGCATCGCCCGTCTGCTGGGCCTGGCGCGCCTCACGGGGGACGCGTGGCCCCACTTCGGCGGGGGCGCGCTCGAGCTCGTGGCGGTCGGCCCGCGCGCGCGGCTGCTCGACACCCGGGCGCCGCGGCTCGCGGCGCCCGCGCTCGTGGTCTCGGCGGGCGTCTGTGGCGCCCTGTCGCCCGCCCTGCGCGAGGGCGATCTCGTCGTGCCCGAGGCCGTGCTCGGCCCGGCGGGCGAGCGGTACCTCACCGCGGAGGTCGCCGGGCTCGCGCGCCGCGGGACGCTCGCGACGGTGACCGACGTGGTCCCGACGCCCGCGGCGAAGGCGCGACTCTGGGTGGAGACCGCGGCGCTCGCCTGCGACATGGAATCCGCCGTGATCCTCGAGTGGGCGCGTGCCCGCGGCGTCCCCGCGGCGGTGATCCGCGGCGTCTCCGACACGGCCGAGCGCGGCGTGCCCGCCGACCTCGCCGCTGTCGTGGAGCCCGACGGGCGCGTGCGGACCGCGCGCGCCGTGCGCGCCGTGCTGGCGCGGCCGCGCGCGATCGCGGACGCGCTGACGCTCCGGAGCGGGACCAACGCCGCGTTGAGATCCGTGGCGCGTGCGCTCGGGCAGATCGCAAGGAATCGGGCGTGACGGCCCCCGCTACCATAGACGCGCTGGTGACCGGCGGCACGGGGTTCGTGGGCGCGAACGTCGTGCGCGAGCTCCTCCGCGACGGCCGTACCGTCCGCGTGCTCGCGCGACCACGCTCCGACCGGCAGGCACTCGCCGGACTCGACGTCGAGATCTCGGAGGGCGACCTGCTGGACGCGGGCTCGCTCCGCCGCGCGGTGAAGGGGGCCGACACCGTCTTCCACGTGGCCGCCGACTACCGTCTCTGGGCGCGCGACCCTGAGGAGCTCCATCGCGTCAACGTCGGGGGAACGCGTGCCCTCCTCGAGGCGGCGGCCGAGGCCGGCGTGCGCCGCGTCGTCTACACCTCGACGGTCGGCGCCCTCGGCATCCCGAAGGACGGCACGCCGGGCACGGAGGAGACGCCGGTCTCGCTGCGGGACATGGTCGGGCCGTACAAGGCATCCAAGTTCCTCGCCGAGCAGGTGGCGCAGGGCTTCGCCCAACAGGGGCTGCCCGTCGTGATCGTGAATCCCTCCGCGCCGATCGGCCCCTGGGACGTCAAGCCGACGCCCACGGGCCGGATGGTCCTGGACTTCCTCCGCGGCAAGATGTTCGCGACGCTCGACACCGGGCTCAACCTGGTCCACGTGAAGGACGTCGCGCGCGGCCATCTCCTGGCCGCCGAGCGGGGCCGGGCAGGCGAGAAGTACATCCTCGGGCGCGCGAACCTCTCGCTCGCCGAGATCGGGCTCCTGCTCTCGGAGGTCACCGGAATCCGCCCGCCGCGCCTGCGGATCCCGTACGCGCTCGCGTGGGTCGCGGCGGCCTCGATGGAGGCCGCGGCGCGCGTGACCGGTGGTGCGCCGAAGGTGCCGCTGACCGCGGTGCGGATGGCGCGCAAGCGCATGTACTTCAGCGCCGCGAAGGCCGTGCGCGAGCTCGGGCTGCCGCAGACCGACGTGCGCGACGCGCTTCGCGACGCGGCGGAGTGGTTTTCCGCGCACGGCTATGTCAAGCTCTCGGCCAGGAAGAGGGCATGATCGCGGATCTGGCCGCCCGCCTCACCCGCAGGAGCCGCTCGAACTTCTACTACGCCTTCCTCACGTTGCCCCGCCCGCGGCGCGAGGCGCTCTATGCGGTGTACGCGTTCTGCCGCACGGTGGACGACGTCGCCGACCTCGGCGGCGCGCGCGGCGCGGACCCGGTGGCCCAGCGGCGGGAGCTCGCGCGCTGGCGCGAGGACGTGGCGCGCTGTTATGCGGCGGGCCCGCCGCCCGAGCACCCGCTGGCGCTGAAGCTCCAGGCGGCGGTGCGCGCGTTTCCGATTCCGCGCGAGGCGCTGCTCGCGATCGTCGACGGGGTGGAGATGGACCTCGACCGGGTCGTCTTCGAGACCGCGGAGGACCTCTACCCCTACTGCTATCGCGTCGCTGCCGCGGTGGGCCTCTGCTGCATCGAGATCTTCGGCTACACCGACCCCCGCGCGCGCGAGTACGCGATCCACCTCGGCACGGCGCTCCAGCTGACGAACATCATCCGCGACGTGGGCGCGGACGCCCGCGCCGGCCGCGTGTACCTCCCGCAGGAGGACCTGAGAAAATTCGGCGTCACGGCCGACGATCTCCGCGAGGGCCGATACGCCGAGCCGTTCGTGCGGCTGATGGTCCACCAGGCGGAGCGCGCGCGCCGTTTCTACCGGCTCGCCCGCGGCAGCTTCCCAACGGCTGACGCCCGCTCGCTCGTCCCCGCCGAGATCATGGGCCGCATCTACCTGGCGCTGCTCGAGGCGATCGAGGCTCGGCGGTTCCGCGTCTTCGAGGAGCGGATCGCGGTGCCGGCCGCGACGAAGGTCGCGATCGCTCTGCGCAGCTGGGTCGCGGCCCGCCTGGCAGTACGAGGCGCAGGACGTCGCGGGGCGGGGGCCCCGCCGTCCGAGGCGAGCCTGTGATCGCCGTGGGTGTGCGAGCCGCAGGACGTCGCGGGGCGGGGGCCCCGCCGTCCGAGGCGAGCCTGTGATCGCCGCGGTTCTTCGCGACGGCGGCCGGCTCGTGACCGAGGAGTGGCCCCGGCCGGTGATCGGCGACGGCGAGGTGCTGCTCCGCCTCAAGGGCTGCGGGCTCTGCGGCTCGGACATCGCGAAGATCGTGGATCCGCGGACGCCCGTGCCGGTCGTGCTCGGCCACGAGGTGGTGGGCGAGGTCGCGGCGATCGGCGCGGGCGTGACGAGGTGCGTGATCGGCGACCGCGTCGTCGCGGCCCACCACGTCCCCTGCGGCGATTGCCACTACTGCCGGCGCGGGAGCGAGTCGATGTGCCGCGCCTTCAGGGCGTCGAACCTCGACCCGGGCGGCTTCGCCGAGTACGTGCGGGTGCCCGCGCCGAACGTCGAGCACGCGATGTTCCGCGTGCCGCGGCACGTGAGCGACGAGGCGGCGTCGTTCGTCGAGCCGCTGGCGTGCTGCCTTCGGGCGCTCAGGCGCGCACGCATCGAGCGCGGCGACACGACCGTCGTCGTCGGGCTCGGTTCTATCGGCTGTCTCTTCGTGCAGCTCCTGACGAACGCCGGGGCGGCGGTCGTCGGCTGCGACCCGATCATCGATCGTGCGGACATCGCCAAGCGCATGGGCGCCCGCGCCGCCGGCCCGGCCGACCTGGCGGCGGCGGCGCAGCGCGAGCTCTCCGGCGGCCGCGGCGCCGACCAGGTGATCGTGACCGGCGGCGGCGCGGAGATCTTGACCTGGGCGGTCGAGACCCTGCGCGACGGCGGCACGGTGCACTACTTCGCCGGCGGCGAGGGCGACGCGCTGCCGCTCAAGCTCGAGACCCTCTACCACCGGGAGCTCACGGTGACCGCCACCTACTCATCGTCCCCGTCCGACCTCGTCGAGGCGTTCCAGCTCATCGCGAGCGGCGCCGTCGCCGTGGAGCGGCTCGTCACCCACCGCATCTCGCTCGCGGGGCTGCAGCGCGGCGTCGACCTCGTGCGGCGCCGCGAGGCGCTCAAGGTGTACGTCACGCCGTGAGGGCGATGGTGTTTCACGGGCCGGGCGACCTCCGCCTGGAGGAGCTGCCCGTGCCCGAGCCCGGCCCGGGCGAGCTGGTTCTGAAAATCGACGCCGCGCTGACCTGCGGCACGGACGTCAAGACGCTGCGGCGCGGCCACCCGGTCATGATCCCGACGATCCCCACCGTGTTCGGTCACGAGCTGGCGGGCACCGTCACGGCGGTCGGCGCGGGCGTCGGCCGCTTCCGCGCGGGCGACCGCGTCGTCGCCGCCAACTCGGCGCCCTGCGGCGACTGCCGCCCCTGCCTCGCCGGCCGGCCGAACCTCTGCGAGGACCTCCTGTTCGTCAACGGGGCCTACGGCGAGTTCACCGCGTTGCCCCCGCGGCTCGTGGCGCGCAACGTGGTGCCCCTCGGGCGCGCCCTCCCCGCCGCGCGCGCGGCGTTCGCCGAGCCGCTGGCGTGCGCCCTGCTCGGCGTCGAGCGGGCGCGGGTGGAGTCCGGGCAGACGGTCGTCGTGTTCGGTGTGGGCCCGCTCGGCTGTCTCTTGGGCATGGTGGCGGCGGTTCGGAAGGCGCGCGTGATCCTGGTCGGCAAGACCGGCTGGCGGCTCGAGCGGGTGCGAACGCTCGGAATCGGGGAGTGTCTCGAGACGACGGGAACGGACAGGATTGTCGCCGACATCCATGACGCGACGGGCGGCCGGGGCGCCGACGTGGTCATCGACGCGACCGGGCGGCCCGAGGTGTGGGTGCGGGCGATAGACGCGACGGGCCGCGGGGGCAGCGTGGTATTCTTTGGAGGCTGCGCGCCCGGGACGTCGATCCGGCTGGACACGCGCCGGGCGCATTACGAGGAGCTGACGCTCCTGGGGGCGTTCCATCACACGCCCGAGCTCATCCGGAAAGCCGTCGACCTCCTGGAGTCCGGGATCCTGGTGCCGGACGGCCTGATCACGCACCGGATGCCCCTCGAGGCCGTCAGGACGGCCCTCGATCTCATGGCGAAAGGCGACGCGTTGAAGGTGTTGATCGAACCATGAACGGGCGGACCCGGATCGTGCTGGCCGCGCTCGCCGCGGCGGCGGCAGTCGCCCCGCCGGCGTGGGCCTTCGACTCGGCGCTGACGTTCGCGAGGGGCACGTACGTGCTCTCGGTCGAAGGTGGCTACGGCGAGCAGTTCAACCTCGAGGGCTTCCACGTCCAGAGCGACATCAAGTTCTTCAACCTGGGCCTGCGCTCGTCCCTCCTGCCGTTCGAGAACTTTGGCGCCGGCGGCCCGCTCCACGGCGCGCTCGAGATCGGGCTCGAGCCCTTCTACCAGAAGTACACGGACCCGAAGCCCGCGTTCTGGGCGGGGCTCGCCGGGGTGTTCCGCTATCACTTCCTGGCGCTGGGGCGCTTCGTTCCGTACGCCGAGCTCGCCGCCGCCGCGGGCGGGACGGACCTGCGCGTGAGGGAGATCGATTCGGACTTCTCGTTCCTCCTGTGGGGCGGCGTCGGCGCCTCGCTGTTCGTCACCGATTCGACCGCGCTCTACGGGGGCTACCGTTACGAGCACAACTCCAACGGGAACGTCGCCACGCCCAACCGCGGCTGGGAGTCGCACGTGGGCGTCGTCGGCGTGTCGTACTATTACCGGTGAGCCCGCGATGAAAGCCTCCATCACCGAGATCCTGCTGGCCGGCCCGCGCGGCTTCTGCGCGGGCGTGGAGCGGGCCATCGACATCGTCGAGCTGGCCCTCTCCGTCTGCCCGCCGCCGGTCTACGTGCGCAAGGAGATCGTC
>JBGPIS010000002.1:0-25166 GCA_041484965.1 Methylomirabilia bacterium | reverse complement strand
CAGCTCCTCGAGGCCGCGCGCCTCGTCCCGATCGAGCAGGCGGAGCGACGGGTCCTCGTCCTGTGCAACCCCGGCCTCAACGGCGCCTACGCAGTCACCTCCACGCTCTTCGCGGGGTTCCAGGTCATCCTGCCCGGCGAGCGCGCGCCGAGCCACCACCACACGCCGGCGGCGCTCCGCCTGGTCGTCGAGGGGCGCGGCGCCTTCACCACGGTGGACGGCGTCAAGTGCGCGATGGAGCCCGGCGACCTGATCATCACGCCGCCGATGCGCTGGCACGACCACGGCCACGAGGGGAGCGAGCCGGTGGTGTGGCTCGACGGCCTCGACCTCCCGCTAGTGCGTGCCCTCGACGCGAGCTGGGCCTCGCGCATGCGTCCGGCCGCCACGCCGGCGACCGACACCGATTCCTCGCGGGACGAGTTCACGGTGGCGGGCCTCGTGCCGCGCCGCTCGCGGTACGACGACACCGGGTACCCCCAGGTGCGCTGGCCGTGGACCAGCGTCCGTCGGGCGCTCGCCGGCCTCGCAAGCACGGCGCCGGCGGCGAACCCGGTGATCCTCCGCTACGTGAATCCGACGACCGGAGGGCCGCCGCTCGCGACGATGGGGTGCGAGGCCCAGTGGCTGCGTCCGGGTGAGACGACGCGCGCGGAGCGGCGGACGGCGAGTACCGTCTGTCAGGTGATCGAGGGGCGCGGGGAGACCCGCGTCGGCGACGCGGCGTTCGCGTGGGAGCCGGGCGACACCTTCGTGGCGCCGCCGTGGCACTGGGTCCAGCACCGGAGTCTGTCGCCCGCCGAGCCGGCGTGCCTCTTCCAGTTCAACGACGAGCCTGTCCTCCGAGCGCTCGGGCTCTGGCACGAGGAGACTCAACCATGAGTCGAACCCTCCAGACCCTGACCGATACCGAGCGGTTCAACAACGTCGCGCGCTACGAAGCCCTCATGGAGGTCGTCCGTACCCGGATGACCAACCGCGCCTTCGCGGCGTACCAGATCCCGCGGGCGCACTTCGAGATGATCCTGGACGCCGCCCGCCACGCGCCCTCGGGCGCCAACGCGCAGCCCTGGCACTACGTCGTCGTCACCGACCCCGCTGTCAAGGAGACGATCGGCCAGTGCTTCGTGGACGAGCAGCAGCGCCGGGCGAAGCTCCGGATGGGCTTCCCGACACCGAACTACACCGGCGTCAAGACGGCGCCCGGCCTCATCGTGATCGTCGCGGACTTCCGCTTCATCCGGGCCTTCCCGGTCCTCAACGACGGTTCCGACCTCGACCGCCTCTACCAGCAGAACGCCGAGCGGATCCTGCTCCAGTCCGTCGCCGCGTCGACCATGTCGGCGCACCTGGCCGCCGCGGCGCTCGGCTACGCCGTATGGTGGATCACCGCCATCGGCCAGGAGGAGATCCAGGCCAAGGTCCGCCCGCTCCTCGGCGTGCCGGCCGAGCTCGCGATCATCGACGTGATGTGCTTCGGCCCGCCGCTGAAGCCCTCGTACAAGCGCTGGAAGAAGTCGCTCGGCCAGATCATGAGCTGGGACCGGTTCGACCCCGCCAACGCCATGACGGCCGCGCAGATCGACGAGTGGGTGAGGACCACGCGCCACAAGGTGATGTACCGGGACGAGTCGAAGGTCGACTGACGAGCGCGGCTCAGAGCGCCGCGACGCGGTTCCGGCCGAGGCGCTTGGCCTCGTTCAGCGCGCGGTCGGCCTTCGCCATCAGGTCCTCGGCCGAGGCGGCGTCGGCGGGGAGCGCCGCGACCCCGAAACACGCCGTCACCGCGCCCTGCGCGAACGGGTGCCGCTCGATGATCTCGCGGAGGCGCTCCGAGTAGGTCACCGCGCCCGCCTTCGGCGTGTTGGCGAGGATCGCGACGAAGTCGTCGCCCTCGCAGCGCGCGAGGATGGTGAAGCTCCGTGAGTGCTTCACCAAGAGCCGCGCGGTCTCCTTCAGCGCCTCGTCGCCCGCCGCCCGACCCTTGTCCTCGTTGATCCGCTTGAAGTCGTCCAGGTCGATGTTCACGAGCGAGAGGGGGTGCCCGAAGCGCGCGCTGCGCTTGGCCTCCTCGTCGAGGCGGAGCACGAAGTAGCGGCGGTTGTAGAGAACGGTCAGCCCGTCCTTGAACGAGAGGTCCTCGAGCCGCGCGTTGCCGATGGCGAGGGCGGCCTGCGAGGCCAGCGCGAGGATCAGCTTCTCGTACTCGGGGTCGAACGGGATGATCGCCCCGTCCTCGCCGAGCGCGTTGAGGAGCTCGAGGACGCCCACGATGTTGCCGTTCGTGGCCCGGAGCGGCAGGACGAAGGCGGAGCGCGTTGCGTAGTCGCTGCCGGCGCCGCCCGCCTGGTCGAACGCCACCGTCCGCTGCGCGCCGACGGCGCCGGCGTCGCTGACGTTGACGATCTCGCCGGTCCGCGCGACGTGGCCGGCCAGGCTCGGCTCGCTCAGGGGGAGCGGCGCGGCCTGCAGCCGGCGCTGCATCTCGCGCTTGCCGAGGCGCGCCTCGAGGACATCGTTCTGGACGACGGCGAAGCGGAGGTGGTCGCCCTCGCGGAGGAACAGGGTGCCTGCCTCGGCGCGAGTGAAGCGCCGAGCCCGCTCGAGGATGCGCTCCAGGAGGGCGTAGAGGTCGCGCTCACCCGTGAGGGCGATGCCGATCTCGATGAGATCCTCGAGCAGGCGCGTGCGGTCGAGCATGTCCCCAGGCTCATCGGGCCGAAACTCGATTCCGGCCGAGCCCCTTAGCATCGTACAGTGCCCCGTCGGCCGCGACAATGAGGTCGTCGACCGCGCCGCCCTCCTTGGGCACGGACGCCACGCCGAGGCTGACGGTGGCCGCCCCATGCTGGAACGTGTGCTGCTCGACGACCGACCGAACCCGCTCGGCGTAGGTGAGGGCGCCCGCCGTCGACGTGTTCGCGAGGATGATGGCGAACTCGTCGCCACCGTACCGGGTGACCACGCTGAAGCTCCGCGAGTGCTTGAGGAGGAGCCGCGCAATGTCCCGCAGGGTCTCGTCGCCGGCACGGTGGCCAAACCGGTCGTTGACGTCCTTGAAGCGATCGACGTCCAGGAGCGCGAGGGACAGGGCCTCGCCGAACCGGACGTGGCGCTTCCACTCCTCTTCCATCCGGATCATGAAGTACCGGCGGTTGTAGACGTCGGTCAGCGCGTCCTTGAACGACAGGTCCTCGAGCCGCGCGTTGCGGATGGCCACGGCCGCCTGCGAGGCGAGCGCCCGGACCAGGCCCTCGTACTCGGAGTCGAACGGGACGATGCGTCTCCGGTCCGTCGCGTTGATCAGCTCGAGCACGCCGAGGATGGTGCCGCTCGTGTCCTGCAGCGGCACCACGAGGATCGACTGCGTCCGGTAGTCGAGGCGCGCGTCCACCCGCTTGTCGAAGGCGTACGGCCGGTCGGGCGGGATCATGTACGTGTCGTGGAGGTTCAGGATGTCGCCCGTGAGGGCCACGTGGCCCGCGAGGGAGAGCTCCCGGAGGTGCACCGGCTGCTCGCTCAGGCGCCGCTTCATCTCCTCCACGCCGAGCTGCCGCGCCAGGAGGTCGTTCTGCACGACGGCGAAGTGGAGCAGGTCGCCCTCGCGCAGGAACAGCGTGCCGGCCTCGGCCCGCGTGAACCGCCGGGCCTCGGTGAGGATGCGCTCGAGCAGGGTGGCGAGGTCGCGCTCGCTGGTGAGCGTGATCCCGATCTGGACGAGCTCCTTGAACGCTTGCGTCAGATTCAAAGACGGAAGATCCGATTGTCTCAGCGTGCCCTCCTCGCCCGCGACGGCGGGCCGAGGTCAGAGTACCGCGACCCGGTTCCGGCCGAGGCGCTTCGCCTCGTACATCGCCTTGTCCGCCGCGACCACGAGGTCGTCGCTGTTGACGACGTCCTCTGGCAGGCTGGCGACGCCGAGGCTGACCGTCACCGTGCCGTGCGAGAAGTGGCTCTGCTCGATCACCTCCCGGATGCGCTGCGCGTAGGTGACCGCGCCCGCCTTCGGGGTGTTCACCAGGAGCACCGCGAACTCGTCGCCCCCATAGCGGGTGACGATGGTGACGTTCCGCGAGTGCTTCGTCAGGAGCCGCGCCACCTCCCGGAGTGCCTCGTCGCCCGCGCTGTGCCCGAAGCGGTCGTTGATCTCCTTGAAGTGGTCGAGGTCGAGCAGGACGAGCGAGACCGGCTCGGCGAAGCGCGAGTGGCGCTTCCACTCCTCTTCGATGCGCACCATGAAGTACCGGCGATTGTAGACGTCGGTCAGCGCGTCCTTGAACGACAGGTCCTCGAGCCGCGCGTTGCGGATCGCGATGGCCGCCTGAGAGGCGAGCGAGCGCACGAGGCCCTCGTACTCCGCGTCGAAAGGAACGACGCCGCCGGTCTCGTCGAGCGCGTTGATGAGCTCGAGGACCCCGAAGACGGTTCCTGACGGGTCTCGGAGCGGGACGACGAGCGCTGACCTTGTCTCGTACTCGCTCCCCGTGTCGAACAGCGGGTTGAAACGGTAGGGGCGGTCCGGCGGGATCGCGTGGGTGTCCGGAATGTTCACGACCTCGCCCATGAGGGCGACGTAGCCCGCCAGGCTCAGCGCGGAGAGCTTGAGCGGCGCCGACTGGAGCCGGAGCTGCAGCTCGGCCTCGCCGAGCTGCCGGACCACGCGATCGTTCTGGACGACGGCGCAGCGGAGCGAGTCGTTCTCGCACAGGAAGAGCGTGCCGGCTTCGGAGTGCGTGAAGCGGCGCGCCTCGGTGACGATCCGCTCCAGCAGCGTTTCGACGTCGCGCTCGTTGGTGAGCGCGATCCCCAGCTGCACCAGGTCTCGGAGAGCCTTAGTGAGGTCGATCGAGGACGCCATCGCGATCCCTATCGCCATTTCCGGCGCCACGGTTCCTGCCGGCGCTGCGATGGCCAACGCCTTTTGAAATCGGGCAGATGGGCTTCCATTCGATTGGCAGCGGTCAGCTCCTTATCACGAACCCCAGGATGTCAGGTCGTCGACCGTCTCGGTGTCAGCTTGGCGGGATCCTGACGCCACGCTCGGCGCGACACCGCCGGAACTTCTTGATTTATCGAGTCCACGCCCCAAGACACCCCTGGCACAACCGTTGCTCAACTGGACTCTGGATGAAACTGACATTCAGGAAGCACGAAGTCAAGGACCTCCCGCAGCTCGAGATGCTCGTCACCGAACACGCTGAAGCGATTGAGCCGGGCTGCCGCATTGTCGCGTCGGGCGTCAACCTCGGCCGCTCGACCGTGGATCTGGTCGGCCTGGATGCGCGGCGAACGCCCATGCTCATCGCCTTGGGCTTCACCGCCGACGAAGAGATGTTGTTCCGAATGTTCGAGGCCTACGCGTGGTGTCTCGAGTATCCGGAGTCGGTGCGCCGGCTCGTTGGGGACGGCCAGGCCGCCTGGCCGCCCCGCGTGGTGTTCGTCGCCGAGCGATTGCTCGAGGCGTTCCTGAGGAAGATCCGGCTGCTCAAGTTCCCGGCGGTGGACTGCTTCGAGTTCCGCTGCGTCGAGGTGAACGGCACCACCGGCTTCTACCTCAACCCGGTCGACTGCGGTTCGGGCGCGGTGTCCGTCGCGGACGACGCGGTCGCGCCCGTGGTCAGCGCGCGCCCGGTCCCGCCGCACGAGGAGACGCGGTCCCCGGAGCCGGTTACGCCGCCGGTCCCGGAGCCACCTGTGACCGCCGAGAGGCGCGAGGAGCGCCGCGAGCCCGCGGGGGTGCCGCTCATAGGCCAGAACGGAACGGGCGAGCGGACGCACCCGCCCGACCAGCTCGAGCTCGTGACGACGCCCTCGGATCTCTTCAACCTCAGGGTCGCTCCCGAGCGCACGCCCACGCCCGAGCCCGCGGCGCCGATCGGCCTCATGGGGGTGAATCAGCCGCCCACCGCCGAGGGTCCCGACGAGCTCGCGTCGAGACAGCGCGCGCCGCTCGACGGGCTCGAGCCTCCGACGAGCCGCGAGGTCGCGCCGACGTGGCGAAAGTTCCTGGAGAGGCTCGCCGGGACCTTCGACGGCAAGCTGGCCGATGAGCCGGCGCCCGTTGCGGCGCCCGCCCCTGATCCGGCGCCCGTGGCCCAGCCGCCCGCCGCGGCGGCGGTCCTGCCGGCCGTGCTGTCAGCGCCGTCGGCGCGGACCGCCCGCAACGCGCCCTCCCACGCCGAGGAGCTCAACCGCAAGCAGCACGCGCTCCTCGACGGCCTCAAGCTCCCGGCGAACGGCGAGCTGGTACCCCAGTGGCGGAAGTTCCTCGACAGGCCGTCGATCGACGAGGGGAAGCTCGGTGCGGTGAAGGAGTACCTTCAGCGCGAGTTCCCGACCTGCACGATCTACGACTTCTACGAGTTCCACCGCGCCGGGCACGTGTTCCAGCTCCAGGACAACTTCGGCAAGGTCTCGCAGGTCGCCACGGTCGCGGTCGAGTTCTTCGAGGGCCATCGCGACTTGGAGATCCGTCCGTGGCTCGAGAAACACCGACTCGCGCAGACGATGCGGCAGGCCGGCCAGACCGGCGTCCTCGTCGGCAACGCCGGACTCCAGATCGAGAAGCATTAGCCCGCGCGCCAGAGCAGCACCCGCTCCGCCGCCACCCTGATCACCGGCGTCGTCGCCGCGTCCAACGCCATCGCGCGGTACTGCGCGTATTTCGCGCGGAGCAGGGCGAGGGCGGCCGCGCCCTCGGGGCCGCCGGTCAGCACGTCGGCGCGGCCCTGGACGATCACCCAGCACAGACGCGACCAGTCCTCGTCGTAGCGGTCCACCACGAGCGAGGCCTGCGGGTTCGCCTCGATGTTGCGCACGCGCCTCAGCATTCGCGCCGGGACGCGCTTGGGCTTCGCGTCCACCGCCGAGAAGCACGCGTGCCCGTCGAACGCGTAGCAGACGGGCACGACGAGCGGCCGGCCCGCCCGGTCGGCCGTGGCGAGCCGGCCGATACGGCTCTCCCGCAGGAGCTCGGCAGCCCACGGCGGGAGGTCGGCGCTCACCGGAGCAGCTTCGCGTGACGGTCGAGCAGCGCGAGGACGGCGTCCCGCGGCTCGGAGGGCAGGCGCAGGATCGCGCGTGTGATCCCGGCCTCCGCGTAGGTCCGCAGTGTAGCCTCGTCGGGTTTCGCGCCGAAGACCGACACGGAGATCGTCTTCATGTCGCGCCCCGCGCGGGCCGCGCGCGTCTTGAGATCGGCAAGCCCGGGGAGGATCGCCTCGGCCGCACGGCCGCGCGGGAACCACCCGTCGCAGAAGTCGACCACGCGCTGCAGCGTGTGGCCGCTCTCACCACCGAGCAGGACCGGCGGGTGCGGCTTCTGGACCGGCTTCGGCCACGACCAGAGCGGGCCGAAGTTGACGAGCTCGCCGTGGAACTCGGCCGCGTCCTTCGTCCAGATCTCCTTCATCGCCAGCACGCGCTCCCGCAGCAGGCGGAAGCGCGTCTTGAACGCGGTGCCGTGGTTCTCCATCTCTTCGGCGTTCCAGCCGGCGCCGATGCCGAAGAGGAAGCGCCCGCCGGAGAGGAAGTCGAGGCTCGCGATCTCCTTGGCCGTCGTGATCGGGTCGTGCTCGATGATCAGGCAGATGCCGGTGCCGACCTTGAGCGTGCGCGTCGCGGCCGCCGCCGCCGTGAGCCCGACGAAGGGGTCGAGCGTGTGCGAATACTCCTTCGGCAGCTCGCCCCCGCCGGGGAACGGCGTGCGCCGGCTCGCCGGGATGTGGGTGTGCTCGGTGACGAACAGCGACTCGAACCCGCGCTCCTCCGCCGCGCGCGCGAGCTCGTCGATCCTGATCGAGTAGTCCGTCGGGAAGATGCAGACGCCGTAGTGCATGGGGTCCTCCTGGGGCGGCGCTGGCCGCCGCGCCCGTCAGCGTTCGGGCGAGAGCGAAAAATGGGTGTGTGTCGCGAGCCACCGGCCGCCGCGCTTCACGAAGGCGATGGTCAGGCGTCCCGGCCGGGCGACGGTCGTGCCGTCGGGGCGGACGCCTTGGGAGTCCCAGGGCGCCGCGACCCACGCGGAGTCGCCCGTGACGACGCCCCGCGCCTCCTCCACGCGGACCGTGAAGTCGCGGATGTTCGGCCAGACGCTGCGCCATTGCTGCTCCACGACGCGGTCGATGCCTTCGACGAAGTGCGCGACCGTGCCGAAGGCGACCATGTCGGGCGCGCAGAGCTGCCGGCCGCCCTCGAAGTCAACGGCCCTCACGCAGGTCTGAAGGCGCCTCAGCCAGTCGCGAATGGGCTCGAGTGCGTCCGGGGTCGCGTCGAGCTGGCGCGCGATCTCGAGGAGATTACCGTCGGGGTCACGCAGGTAGATGGACTCGATCGGGCCGAGCGCCCCGGTGCGCTTCACGGGCCCGTCGATCACCGGGACGCCGAGGTCGCCCAGGCGGCGGAGCCACGCGTCGAGCGGCTCCCCGGTCAGGAGGCACAGGTCGGCCGAGCCCGGCGTCGGCCGCGCGGCCTTCAGGTCGAACTCGCCACCCGCCGGGTGGAGGTTGAGTTTCTGCGCGCCGAACCTGAGCGCCCACCGGTCCCGGCCGAAGGTCACGACCTCCATCCCGAGCGCCCGGCGGTAGAAGTCGCAGGTCGCGTCGAGGTCGCGGACGGTGAGCACCAGGTGATCGAGCCGCTCGAGCGTCACGGGGGTGGGCGCCTCAGGGGAAGATGGATTCGGGCAGGAAGGCGGAGACGATCCAGTTGGGCGCATCCACGATCTCGCTGATCTTGAGGTCGACCGCGACGCTCGCGAGGATATACGCCTCCTCGCGCGCGAGCCCGCGCTCCGCCACGAGATGGTCGATCATGTAGCGGATCGCCTGCTGCGCGGCGGCGAAGAGGTCCGGGCCGTGCGCCGTGGTCGCGAACCACGACCCGCGGTTCGTCCCCGGGGCGAGCGGCCCGCGCGTGCGGAGCTGCGGCTCCGCGAGCCGGCGCCCGGACTCCACGCCGAAGCGGAGCGTCACGCGGGCCATCATCTCGACGGCGGTCACGCACACCTCGCCGTCGCCCTGCGCCGCGTGCCCGTCGCCGACGCTGAAGAGCGCGCCGTCCACCCACACCGGCAGGTAGAGCGTCGTGCCCGCGGTGAGCTGCTTGACGTCCATGTTGCCGCCGTTCTTCCGCGGCGGCATGGTGCTGTGCGCCCCCGGCTCGTCGAGCGCGGTGCCCAGCACGCCCGGAAACGGCTCGATCGGCACCGCGATGTCCCGTCCCATGCGCGCCTGCGCGCCGTCGGAGACGTCCCAGATCTGGAGGAACGGCTTGGGGAAATCCGCCTCCGGCAGGAGACCGCGGCCCGGCCGGATCGCCGTCCAGCCGAACGGGGCGCGCGGGGCCACCTCGAGGATCTCGACGACCAGGACGTCGCCGGGCCGCGCGCCCTCGACGGCCACGGGCCCGGTCAGCGGGTGGCCACGGAACGGTCCGCGCGCGAGCACGTCGGCGTGCGTGGACGCCGGCGTGTAGTACCCGTCCGCGGCGTCGCGTGTATCGAAGACGACGGTGTCGCCGGGGGCGATCCGGAGGCAGGGCGCCAGCGCGTTGTCCCATGCGTAGTGGACCGTCCCCGCGTCGAGCTGGTGCGTGCGCGCCATCACTCAGGGCTGCCGGGTGAGCCCGCGCTGCATCAGGCTCCCTGCGCGAATTCGTTCCAGGCCACCATGCCGGTGCCCGAGCGCCACGCGATTGCCGGCATGTAGGCGAGCACGTCGGCGGGGCCGCGCGTCATGGCGAGCACGAGGAACCACGCGAGCAGCTCCGCCGTGCCGCCCGAGCCCGCCGCCTCCATGCGCTCGAGCGTGCACTCGCGGAGGAGCGTCACGTGGTCCCCCTTGGCCAGGAGCTCGAGGAACCAACGGTCGAACTCCTCATCGACCCAGAAGTAACGGGGGCCGCCGGGCTCGTGGGAGAGCCCGCCCGTTCCGATCACCGCGACGCGCTCCGTGCCGGGATAGGCGCGGAGCACGTCGCGCAGCACCGTCCCGACGTGGTAGGCGCGCTCCGGCGTCGGGATGGGCGGGACCGTGCAGTTCATCCCGACCGGGACGAGCCTGAACCTGCCGTTCGGGTTCAGATAGTGGGTGGGCACCGAGATCCCGTCGTCGAACTGCATCGCGCGCAGGTAGGCGAACGCGAGCCGCCGGCGCGCGCCTTCGTTGACGATGAAGCGCGCGAGCGCCGAATGGCCGGGCACGCGGTATTTCTCCATGCCCAGCCACTCGTCGAACCAGTCGGCCGGGCCGACATGCTCCTCGCCGATCCCGACGGTGTACTCGGGGACGTTGTTGATCGACCAGTTCAGCAAGTGGTCGTTGCTGAACATCACGAGGACGTCCGGCCGCGCGGCCTCCAGACGCCGGCGCATCTCCGCCGTCGCGCCGAGTGCCTGCCGCTGGTACTCCTCGGACGCGCGCGTGAACCAGCCGGTGAGGCCCGGAGAGTGGGTCATCGCCATCGCCGCGACGAGCTCCGCCATGGCCTACCCGCCCTCCAGCCGGGCCTGGAGCGCCATCGCCGTCGCCGTCTCCTCGGGGAACGCCCGCTTGTAGCACTCGAGCGCGGCGCTCGCGTTCGAGTTCTGCGCGGCGCCGAAGAAGAGGCGCAGGATCTGGGGGACGTAGTACTGGTGAACGCCGAGGTCCATGAGCCGCTTGGGGTCCTTGTCGCGGATCGCCTCGTACTCCGCGCGGCTGAGTCCGAACTCGCGCGCGATGCCCTCCAGGTCCGTGAGCCACCGCGCCCGCAGCGCGGGGTCGCGGCGGACGTAGTACATCATCTCGTTCGTCGGCAGGGTCGGGTCGCAGCGCTCAACGTTACCCATCGGCCGGCGCCTTCAGGACCTTCGGGTTGACCTTGACGAACATGATCACGCACCGGTCTCGGTGGAGGTTGCGCACGTCGTGCGGCACGTTCTTCGGGAACTTCACGATCGAGCCGGCCGGGACGACGACCTCCCGGCCGTCGATGTTCATGTTGGCGGTGCCCTGCAGGACGAGGATCGCCTCCTCCTCCTTCGGGTGCGAGTGCATCACCGTCGACTGTCCCGGTTCGTAGCAGGCGATCTCCGACCAGAGCTGGTCCGTCTTGAACAGCATCTTGCGCACCCGCTTGTCGGGCGCGAACGCCTGGAGCGCGTGGAGGTCAAAGACCTGCGCGACACCCGTCGTGGTGGCGACCGCGACCTCGTCCCCCATCAACGCACCTCCTCGGATTGCGGGCCATTGTAACCGTGTCCGGGAGGCGAGGACAGCCGTTACTGGGCGTGGGGAGTGAGACCGGACAAGAGAGCGTCTATAGGTTCCAAGAGGGGCCTAAGTGGCTGTCGAATCAACGCCCCGGGTTTCATGTCTCACGTGAAACGTTCTATGGTAAGAAGAGGCTTAGATGAACCGCTTCCCCGGGGTCGGCCGCCGCATCAGGGAGAGGCTCAAAGCCACCGACTACTGGAAGGACGGCCGGCCCGAGATCGCCCGATTCTGCTCGGACAAGGGCTACCGCCCCCAGTACCTCTATGCCTGGCTCGGGGACCGGGTCCCGAGCTATGAGAACCTGGGCCGCCTCGCCCAGGACCTGGACGTCCCCCCCGAATGGATCATGTTCGGCACGGGGGCCACGAGCCGCGCGCCCGTGGACGAGCCCGGCGATGGTGCCCGGAGCGCCCGGCGGGCCCAGGTCATCGATTTCGTTCGCCTGCGCGATGTGACCGGCAAGCTCGTCCGGCTGGAGGCCGAGCTGCAAGCGATCGTTCGGGCGTTCCCGGATCTCTATTTCTGGCTCGACGCTGAGGGGAGGTTCTTGGCCTGCGAGGGGGGGCGAGGGTCGGAGTTCGAAGTCCCACGCGAGCTGGTCCTCGGCAAGCGGATCGCCGACGCCTTCCCGCCGGAGGTCAGCCCGCAGCTCGAGCAGGCCGCCCGCGACTGCGCGGATTCGGGAACGCTGGTGGCGGCCGAGTTCGCCCTCGGCGCGCGCAGCTACGAGGCCCGCTTCCTGCCGCTCGAGGGCCCGCAACCGGGCCAGGCGCAGCTCCTCGTGATCGTCCGCGAGATCACGGAGCGGAAACAGGCGGAGGACGCGGCCGCCGCGCTTTCGCGGGTCAGCCACGAGCTGGTCGGGACGCTGGAGTTCGCCGAAGCCTCCGAGCGCGTCGTCTCGGCGGTGGTCGAGCTCTTCCGTGTCCGCCGCGCCGCGCTCATGAGGCTCGACCCCGAGTCGGGGGCCCTCGTCTGCGTCGCCGTCGCGGGCGACGGTGACCACGACAAATGGAAGGGGCAGGTCTGGCCCGCGGGCGCCGGCATCGGCGGCCTGGCGATCCGCGAGGGCCGCCCGGTCTGGTCGCGCGACATCACGACCGAACCCCGCACCCAGTCGAGTCCCCCTTGGCTGCGGGAGCGCATCGCCGCGGAGGGACACCGCTCCGTCGTCTCGGTTCCCCTGACCTCGCGCGGCGAGGTGCTGGGCGTCCTCACGCTCGCGTCGACCTCGGAGCGGGTCTTCACCGGGGCGGAGCTCGGCCTCCTGTCGGGCTTCGCCGATGCCGCGGCACTCGCTCTCCAGAACGCGCGGCTCTACGACGACGCGCGCCGGCGCCGGCGCGAGGCGGAGGTCGTGGCGGCGCTCGCCGCGCGGATCGGCGCCTCGCTCGAGCTGGGTGCGGTGCTCCAGGCGGTGGTCGAGGGTGCGCTCGAGCTGTGCCTGGGCGACCTGGCCGCGATCGCGCTGCGCGAGCCGGGCGGGGAGGCGCTGGTCATGCGCCACTGGGCGGGCTTCAGGAGCCCGAGCATTGCCGCCCTCCGAATCGAGCCGGGCAAGGGGATCGGCGGCGTCGTGCTCTCCACCGGCCGGCCGTTCCGCACCGATGACTACGCGGCTGATGCGCGCTTCGGGAAGGATTACCTCCCGGGCGTGCGGGCCGACGAGATCGTCACGGCCGTCGTGGTGCCCATCAAGATTGAGCAGCGGGTCGAGGGGCTCCTGTACGTGCACAACCGCTCGCCGCGGCCGTTCGACGACCGCGACGAGGCGGTCCTGACGCGGCTCGCCGAGCACGCGGCGCTCGCGATCGGGAACGCCCGCGTGTACGAGCGCAGCGAGCGGCGCCGCCTGGCCGCCGAGACCCTCGCCGACGTGGGCCGCCTCATCTGCCAGTCGCTCGATCCCGAGGTCGTCGCGCAGGGCATCGCCGACAGCGTCCTCATGCTCTTCGGCGCCCGCGCATCGACGATTCTCCGGCTGCGGCCGGAGTCCGGCGACTTGCAGGCGATCGCCACCGCGGGCGATCTGTCGCCAGGCGTCGGGTGGGGTCTGGTCTTGCAGTCGGGAATGGGCGCGGCGGGGCTGGCCGTGCGCCAGCGCCTGCCGGTCGTGACGCCAGACCTCCTCGACGAGAGCGGCATCACGCTCCCGCCCGAGCTGCGGTCCGCCCTCGCGGGGTCGTCGGATCGCGCCGCCCTCGCGGTGCCGCTGCTCGTGCGGGACGAGGCGACAGGCGCGCTCGTCGTCAGGGACCGGACGGGCCACCTCTTCGGCGAGGAGGAGGTGCGGCTCCTCCAGGCCTTCGCCGCCCAGGCGGCGCTCGCGATGGAGAACGCGGAGCGCTTTCGGGGGGCCGGGCGGGGCGCGGCTACTTGAGCGTCGCCTGGTGGAAGCGCATCCACTGGTCGGCGCGCGGCGTCCAGGCGAGCCGCTCGCGCGTCGCGTAGATGTCCACCTGCTGGAGCAGGAACACCCAGGCCGCGTCCTCGACCATCGCGCGCGCCAGCTCGCTGTAGACGGCGCGGCGCTTCGCCCCATCCATCGTGCCACGCCCGAGGTCGAAGAGCTGGTCCACGCGCTCGTTCTTGTAGTAGAGCCCGCGTCCCTTGGACGAGACGAGGTTGTAGAGCTCGTCGGCGTCCTGCATGGGCCCGCCCAGGCCGAGCAGGTAGGCGTCCTGGAACTGCTTGCCGAGGTAGCGCTTGAAATAGGCGCCCCACTCCGCGACTGCCACCTTCGGCTTGAAGCCGGCCTTCTGCCACTGGCCGCCGAGCGCCTCGGCGATCTCCTTGTCGCCCTGGTACCGCCCGGCCGGCGATTCCAGCGTGATCTCGAGCCCGTCCGGATAGCCGGCCTCGGCGAGGAGCCGCCGCGCCCGCGCGGCGTCGGGGGCGTAGCCCTGCACCGCCGCGTCATAGCCGAACATGCTCGGGGTGAACGGCCCGCGCATCCGCCGCCCGTTGTCGTCCAGGACGTTCTTGACGATCGCCTCCACGTCCGTGGCGTAGTTGAGCGCCTGGCGGACGCGGACGTCCGAGAGCGGCTTCTTGAGGGCGTTGAGCCCGAGATAGATCTGCCACGTGCTCGGCACGCGGTGGACGCGGAGCCCCGCGACGCGCTCGAGCTCGCGCGCGAGCGAGGGCGGCACCGTCGTGATCACGTCCACCTCGCCGTTCCTGAGCGCCGCGGCGCGGGTGAAGGGCTCGGGGATCGGCTTGAAGACGATGCGCGCGATCCGCGGCGCGCCCCGCCAGTGACGGTCGAAGGCCTCGACGACCAGGCGCTCGTCTTTCACGAGCTCGACGAAGCGGAACGGCCCCGTCCCCACCGGCCGGAGGGCCTGCCCCTGGTTGCCCTTCTCGGCCGTGTACTTCGGCGGGAGGATCGGGAAGTCGACGAGCCGGCTGAGCAGCACGGCGTAGGGCTGCCGCGTGACCAGGTTTACGGTGAAGTCGTCGAGGACGTCCACGCGGACGATCTCGGCGATGTTCGCGCGGTTGGGCGACTTCTGGGTCGGGTCGAGCACGCGCCCGACGGTGAAGCGCACCGCGTCGGCGTTGAACGGCTCGCCATCGTGGAAGACGACGTTGCGGCGGAGCTTGAACTGCCAGGTCGTGTCGTCGAGGGCCTTCCACGACTCGGCGAGCTCGGGCACGATCCGGCCGTCCGCATCGCGCCCCACGAGCGAGTCGAAGACGGCAGCGCCGACGGTCGCGCGGATGGAGGAGAGGTTCATCGTGGGGTCGAGCGTCTCGGGCGTCCAGGGGATCGCGACGCGCAGCTCGCCCGTGGGATCGGCGGCGCCGGCCGCGCCTGCTAACAGGAGGAGCGCGGCGAGCGCCGCGAGACGGAGGCGGGGGGTCAGGGCCGGGCCCTCTTCACGGCCTCGACGGCGGCGTCGAGGTGTTCGTCCTTCACGTCGAGCGGGAGCCCGCACCCCGGGGCGACGATCAGGCCGCGGCCTCCGGTCCGTCGGAGCGCGTCGCCAATTTCCGAAACGACCGCGGCCTCGGGACCGCGGCGGAGCGTCTCCTGCTCGGAGAGGCCGCCGACGACCGCGCCGGAAAAGCGCCGCTGGGCCTCGTCGAGCGACGGCGGCGTCAGCCGGTCGTGCCAGTTGATCGCGTGGACGGAGAGCGCGGCGAGCTCGTCGAAGGCGATGTCGCGGCCGTGGATGTGGAGCAGCGTCAGCGTCGAGCGCCCGGCCACGGCTTCGAGGAGACGGCGCGTCCCGGGCAGGCCGAACCGCGCGAACTCGTCGCCGGCGAACACCTCGCGGCTCGCCGTCTGGGTCGCGACGAAAAGCCCGTCGGCGCCCGCCTCGAGCGCGGCCGCCGCGTAGCGCGTCACGGTGCGCGTGATCGCCTCGAGGGCGGGCGCCACGGCCTCGGGGCGCGCGCGGAGGTCCGCGTCGAGCTGCTCGCCCGCGAGCTTCCGCGCGATCGTCAGCGGCGTGAAGATCGTGTGCAGCACGGGCGCGTCGTCGTGGCGCCCGCGGACGATGAGCCGCAACGCCTCCAGCTCGCGCCCGAGCGCGCCGGCGCCCCCGTCGAGCTCGCGCACGCGCGCCCAGTCCGCCGTGGTCTTCACGGCGTGCTCCGTGCACTGCTTGGCGCCGCTCGGCGCGCCCGTGTAGGCGACCTTGCAGCCCCAGTCCTCGACGCAGTAGACGCCGCTCGACATGATCTTGATGAGGTCAAGGTCGAAGCGGCGGTGGAAGGCGAGCATCGCCTCGGCGAGCCCCTTGGCGGTGTGGTCCACCTCGGGCGCGTGCCGCCAGAACGTGACCGGCGCGCGGTCGACCGGCGTCCGCGCGAGCGCCGCGAGAACCCGTTCACGCTTCGTCATGCGGGCAGTCTAGCATGTGGCCGCGAGCGCTCCGGCGCGTCGCGCCCTTGACTTCTCCCAGCTTTGGTCTGACATTGAGCCGCACGAGAGGGAGGTCGACCATGACACGACTCCGGGTCTTCGGAATGTTCGCCGCGGTCGCGGCGCTGCTGGCGGCCGCGCCGGCCGAGGCGCAGGGACCGATCAAGATCGGCGAGATCAACTCGTTCAGCGGCATCGGCGCGCCGTTCACCGGGCCGTACCGCGCGTCCATCGAGATGGCCGTCGAGGAGGTCAACGCCAAGGGCGGCGTGCTGGGACGCAGCGTCGAGGTGATCTTCCGCGACGACAAGGGCCAGCCCGCCGAGGCGGTGAAGCACGCCCAGGAGCTCGTCGCGAGCGAGAAGGTTCACCTGATCTCGGGCACCTTCCTCTCGAACGTCGGGCTCGCCGTGTCGGACTGGGCCAAGCAGAACAAGACGCTCTTCGTCGCCGCCGAACCCCTCACCGAGGCGCTCACGTGGTCGAAGGGCCATGACTACGTGTTCCGCGTGCGGCCGAATACCTACGAGCAGGGGCGCATGCTGGCCGAAAAGGCCGGAAAGATGAAGTACGCGAGGTGGGCGACGATCGGGCCGAACTACGAGTACGGCAAGCGGGCGTGGGAGACGTTCCGCGACCGCCTGAAGGAGCTGAAGCCCGACGTGCAGATCGTGGGCGAGCACTGGCCGGCGCTCGGCAAGCTCGAGGCCGGGCCGTTCGTCACGGCGATCCTGAACCAGAACCCGGACGCGCTCTACGTCTCGCTCTTCGGCTCCGACTGGCTCAACTTCGTGCGCGAGGCGAAGAAGCGCGGGCTCTTCGACAAGATGTTCGTCGTCGGCATCCTGCTCGGGGAGCCCGAGTACATCGACCCGCTCGGGCTCGAGGCCCCGGAGGGCATGCTCGTGACCGGCTATCCCTGGTACGACATCCCGACGCCGGCGCATAAGGAGTTCGTCGCCAGGTACACGAAGCGAACCGACAAGACCCCGGTGCTCGGCTCGCTCGTCGGCTACGTCACCTACATCTCGATCTTCGAGGCGATCCGCAAGGCCGGGAGCACCGACACCGACAAGCTCGTGGCCGCCTTCAGGGGGCTCCGCGTGGACACGCCGCTCGGGCCGATCAGCTACCGGGCCTCGGACGGCCAGTCCACGATGGGCGCGTGGGTCGGCACGACCAGGCTCGACCCGAAGCGCGGCGTCGGCATCATGGTGAATCACGAGTACGTGCCCGGCGAACGGGTGCTGCCGTCCGATGATGAAGTAAAGAAGATGCGATCGGGGAACTAGCGCACGGAGTGGGCGGGCGGCGGGGTCGGACGGGATCCGGCGACCACGCGCTCTGGCGCGCGGCCGGCCGCGGCGGTGTTCCAGGCAGTGCCTAGCGCGCAGCTGCGGTCGGCGCGAACGGGTCGGCGGACCCCGCCCGGCCCCGCCGCCCACCCGACTCCCTGATCCCCTTCCCACATGTCGCCGTCGCTTCTCTTCATTCAGCTGCTCTCGGGCTTGGCGCACGCGATGGTGCTGTTTCTCATCGCGGCGGGGCTCTCGCTGATCTTCGGTGTCACCCGGATCGTCAACTTCGCCCACGGCTCGTTCTACATGCTCGGCGCCTATCTCGCCTACACCTGCATCACCGCCCTGGGGGGCGCGGCCTGGAGCTTCGGGCTCGCCCTGCTGGCGGCGCCGCTCGCGGTCGCCGCCCTCGGCGCCGTGGTCGAGCGGCTTCTCCTCCGGCGGATCTACCGGGCGCCGGAGCTCTACCCGTTCCTCCTGACGTTCGGCCTGGTCCTGATCCTCCAGGACGCCGTGCGCCACGTCTGGGGCGCGGCCACGCGGATCACGCCGATGCCGGCCCTCTTCAAGGGCGCGATCGCCATCCTGGGCCAGGCCTTCCCGGTCTACTACCTCGTCGTCATCGCCGCCGGTCCGCTGGTCGGGCTCGGGCTCTGGCTCCTCTTCTCGCGCACGCGGTGGGGGATCCTGGTGCGCGCGGCCACCGAGGACCGCGAGATGCTCGCCGCGCTCGGGGTGGACCAGGGGCGGCTCCTGACGTCCGTCTTCGTCTTTGGCGCCTGGCTGGCCGGTCTGGGCGGCACGCTGGCCAGCCCGGTCGTGGCGCTGGAGCCGGGCATGGACACGGCGGTCATCGTCCAGGTCTTCGTGGTCGTGGTGGTCGGCGGGATGGGGAGCTTTCTCGGGAGCCTCCTGGCCGCCGTCATGATCGCGGAGCTGAACGCCTTCGGCGTGCTCTGGCTCCCCGGGATGTCGCTCGTCCTCGTCTTCGCGCTCATGGCCGTCGTGCTGATCGCCCGGCCGTGGGGGCTCCTGGGCACGGCGCCGGCCGGCGGCCACGCCGAGGTGGGCGCGGCGGCCGGCGTGCCGCGGCTGTCGCGCGCCGGCGCTGGCGGGCTGGCGGTGCTCCTGGTCGGCCTCGGCGCGCTGCCGCTGCTGGTCCCGGCCTACTTCACGCTGCTGGGGACCGAGATCCTCGCGCTCGCCCTGTTCGCCCTGAGCCTCAACGGCCTCCTCGGCTACGGCGGGATGATCTCGTTCGGGCACGCCGCCTACTTCGGGGTCGGCGCCTATGCCGCCGCGCTGCTGGTCACCAAGGGCGGGCTGCCCATGCTCGCCGCCTTCGCGGCCGCCCCGGTGGTGGCCGCGCTCGCCGCCGCCGTCTACGGCTTCTTCTGCGTGCGGCTCACCGCGATCTACTTCGCGATGCTGACCCTCGCGTTCGCCCAGATCACGTACACCGTCGCCCACCAGTGGTACGGCTTCACGGGCGGCGACAACGGGATCCTCGGCGTCTGGCCGGCGGCCGCCCTGTCGACCCCGACCCGCTACTACTACTTCAGCCTGGCCGTCACCGGGATCGCCGTGGTCGCCCTCTGGCGGGTCGCGGCCTCGCCGTTCGGGCTCGCCATCCAGGCGATCCGCGACGACCCGCGCCGGGCCCTGTCGGTCGGGATCGACGTGCGGCTCTACCAGCTCGTGAACTTCGTCCTGTCCGGCTTCTTCGCCGGGCTGGCCGGCGCCCTCTACGCGTTCGAGAAGGGGAGCGTCTTCCCGGACTTCCTCGGCCTCGTGAAGTCCGTCGATCCGCTGGTCATGGTGCTCCTCGGCGGCAGCCACGCCTTCGTCGGGCCCGCCCTCGGCGCCGCCGTCTTCCGGAGCCTCGAGACCGGGGTGGGCTTCATCGCCGACTACTGGGGCCTCGTGCTCGGCGGCATCCTGACCTTGCTGGTGCTCGTCTTCCCGCGGGGCATCATGGGCGCGCTGCCGTCGGCGGGCCGGAAGTCACGATGGTAGACGGGCCGATGCTCGTGACCGCCGGCCTCCGGAAGACGTTCGGCGGCGTCCGCGCGACCGACGGCGTGGCGCTGGCGGTCGCGCCGGGCGAGATCCGCGCGCTGATCGGGCCGAACGGGGCGGGGAAGACCACGCTCTTCAACCTGCTGACCGGCCACCTCCGGCCCGACGCCGGCAGCATCCGGTTCGCCGGCCGCGAGATCGCCGGCCGGCCGCCGTTCGTCATCTGGCGGCAGGGCCTGAGCCGGACGTTCCAGATCCCGGCCGTCTTCGCGAACCTGGCGGTCGCCGACAACGTGCTGGTCCCGATCCTGTCCGGGACGCGCCGCACGCTGGACTTCCTCGGCGTGGCGCCCCGCGCCGCCCGGCGGCGGGCGGCGGAGCTGCTGGAGCGGGTGGAGCTGGGGGACCAGGCCGGCAAGCGGGCCGGGACGCTGGCCTACGGCGACCTCAAGAAGCTCGAGCTGGCCATCGCGCTGGCCAGCGACCCCCGCCTGCTCCTGCTCGACGAGCCGACGGCGGGGATGGCCCCGGCCGAGCGCCACGCGCTCATGAGCCTGGTCGCCGCCATCGCGCGCGAGCGCGAGCTGACGATCCTCTTCACCGAGCACGACATGGACGTCGTCTTCTCGGTGGCCGAGCGCATCTCGGTGCTCCACCAGGGGCGGCTCATCGCCGAGGGCACCCCGGCCGAGATCCGCGCGAACGCGGAGGTCCGCGCGCGCTACCTGGGAAGCCGATAGCGCGCGTGCTCCTGGCGGGCGTCGAGGCCCACCCTTCAAGATCGAGCCGCTCCGGTAGGGGGTAGCGCCGTGGGACACGCGGTTCACGAGGTGAAGACATTCGAGATCGTCGGACCGTACCGTCTGCGCATTGAGTTTGCCGATGAGCTGGCGCACACCATCGACTTCGGGCGGGTCTTGGAGGGTGAGCTCTACGGTCCGTTGCGTGATCTGAGCCTGTTCAACGCGGTGTCGCTCGACCGGGAGGTCCACACGTTGGTCCGGCCAAACGGTGCCGACTTCGATCCCGCGACTCTCCACGACTGGCCCGACCGGGAAGCGGAGATGGTCGCGCTCGCGAGGCGTTGGGCATCATCTGCGAACCCCGGCGAGAAGGCCAGCTGACCACGCGCTGCAACGGACGCGCTTCGCGCGAGGCGCTGCTCCAGTAAGCTCATGACCCCACTGTCTCATTCCTGCTGGAACGTTCCGCCCTCTCGCCCAGTGTCCAGGCTTTCAGCGAAAGGGGAGGGGCGGCCGGCCAGCGGCCAGCCTCAGAGCGCCAGGTGGGCGCGGCGGACGTCCTCGCGGGCGAGCAGCTCGGCCATCGGGCCCGTCCAGACGACGCGGCCCTTCTCGATGATGTAGGCGCGGTCGGCGACGGGCCCCACGAACTTCAGGTTCTGCTCGGAGAGCAGGATCGCCTGGCCGCTCGCCTTGAGCGCGAGGAGCTGCTGCTGGAGGGCCTCGACCAGGATCGGCGCCAGCCCTTCCGACGGCTCGTCGAGGAGGAGCAGGTCGGGGTTGCCGACCAGCGTCCGCGCGATCGTGAGCATCTGCTGCTCGCCGCCCGAGAGCGTCCCCCCCTTGCGGAGCGCGCGGGGACGGAGCAGGGGAAAGACGGCGAAGACGTGGTCGACCGTCCAGCGCACCTCGCCGCGCGGCCCGGGCCGGCGGCCGACCTCCAGGTTCTCCAGGACCGTGAGGTCCTTGAAGATCCGGCGGTCCTCCGGCACGTACCCGATGCCGCGCTGGCAGACGAGGTGGGGGGGAAGCCCGACCAGGTCGTCCCCCCGGAAGCGCACGCGGCCGGCCGTGGGCCGCAGCAGTCCCATGATGCAGCGGAGCGTCGTGGTCTTGCCGGCCCCGTTCCGGGCGAGGAGCGAGACCACCTCGCCCTCCCGGGCCTCGAGCGAGACCCCGAACAGGACCTCCGACAGCCCGTAGGCCGCTCGGAGCTCCTCCAGCGCCAGCATTGGCGGTCTCACCACGCTTGGCTCAGCGCCGGGGATCAAATCGTTGCGCAGGTGCGGAGCCGAACCGCCTCGCGCAGCTCCTCCGCGTCACCCACCAGCCTGTTCCGCTCCTTGCGCCGGCTGTGCCGGCGCAAGGAGGCCTGCCTCCTCGGCGACCCGCGTCAGCTCCACGCAGCGGCGCGGGGGGACGCCGCCGTGCAGCCGGAGCGCGAGCCGTGGCAGCGCGGCCATGTCGCGTCCGTCAGGAGCCGACGGCGGCGGCCGCCTCGATGAAGGGCGCCAGCGGCATCCGGGTCAGGGCGGCGCCGATCACCCCGATGCCCGGCGTCCGGTGGGAGAGCCCGTTGCTGAAGAGCGGCGTGATCCCGGTCGCGGCCACGGCGGCCACGTCGATCCCGATCGGCGTGCCCCGGTAGCCCTCGACCGGGATGAGATAGCGGCTGCTCGTCCCGATGCAGATCTGGCGCATCTCGGCGACCGTGGCGATCGCGCCGGTCGGATCGCCGCCGACCGTCTCGGCCAGCGCCGGGGCCGCCGAGAAGGCGAAGGCGCCCAGGCCGCTCGTCTCGATGATCGGCGAGTCGCCCATCGACGGGTTGACGTCGGCCAGCGAGAAGCCGGGCCGGAGCTTCGGCGTGCCGACCGGCGCCTCGGCGAGGAACCAGCGGTCGCCGGCGCCGCTGACGCGGATCCCGATCTGCCGGCCGTTGCTCGCGATGGCGGTGACGATCCGGCCGGCCCCGGTCGCCTGCACCTCGTCCATGATCGCCTTCGCGGTGGCCATCGAGAAGCTGAGGAAGAGCTGCGGGTTCCCCCCGAGCTCGCTGAGCACCCGGGCGGCCACCTCCGAGGCGCGCGCGGCGCGGACGAGGGCGGGAGCCAGGCGCAGGACCAGGGCGGCCGAGCTGGCGACGGTCCGGTTGTGGCACTCGTCGCCCCGCCGGAGCCCCTCGGTCTGGAGCGTCGTGACGTCGATCGGCTCGGTCTCGGCGATCGCCGCGTCGAGGAGTGGCGCCACGACGTCGGTGAGCCAGGCCAGGCGCTCGAGGGTGGGCGGGTCGTTCATGCCGTAGCGGAGGGCCCGGCCCGGCCCTTCGTTGAGCGGCGCGAAGGCCCGGCGGCCGGTGTCCGCCTCCACCACGACGACCGGCATCCGGGGCGTGACGATCCCGGCCATCGCGCCGACCCCGCCGGCGTGGTGGCAGGGGGTGAGCGCGACCCGGCCGGCGCGAATCTCCTCGTCGGCCTCGTCCAGGCTCCGGACCTCGCCTTCGTAGAGGAGAGCGCCGGCCAGCGCCGCCCGCATGGGGCCGGTCAGCTCCTCGAGGGCGAGCGGGGGGCCGGCGTGGAGATAGCGCCGGGCCCCGACCGTCGCCGTTGCCTCGCGGGCGTGGCGGACGCCGACCAGTCGGACCCGGGTCGTGTCCAGGACGCGGAGGAGCGCGGCGTGGTCGGTCAGTGCACCCTGGGGGGGAGCGACGTCCGTCTCGTCGCTCCGTCGTGGCGCTCTGCCCCCCGGACCCCCCGCGGCGATCGCGTCACGGTCGCTCAGATGTTGCCCAGGCGCGGGCCGTCGCTGGCGACGGAGAAGTGGACGTTCGTCCACTGCTGCTCCAGCCCGACGTAGGTGTGGCCGTTGAGGTTGAAGAAGACGTTGGTGGGGTCGGCGCTCCAGACACGTCGCAGGGCCTCGTTGTCGCACCTGCCGTTGGCGTCGAGGTACGCCCGGTGGACTGCCAGGATCCGCGCGCGGTCCGGCTCGGACCCGCCGTCGAAGACGACCTTGTCGTTCACGTGTCCTCCTACTTGAAGTGGGCGATCACCTCGTCGGCGAAGAGCCGGGCGGCGGCGAGGCGGTCGGGATTGATGGTCAGCCACTCGATGTGGGTGACGCCGAGCTTCACGATCTCCCCGATCCGCTCCCGGAAGTCGGCCGGGCTCCCGGACAGGGTGAGCCGCTCGATCATCTGCTCGGTGACCAGGGCCGCCGCCTCCTTCGCCTCGTGGAAGTGCCCCCCGGAGTAAGCCGCCCGGATCCGCGCGGACAGGTCGGCCGGCACGCCGGCGATCTCCGCGTACTGCGGCGACGTCTGCGGGAACCAGGCGGCGATCAGGCGGCTCTCCTCGAGGCCTTTCCGGCGGTCGCGGTCGAGCGACCCGATCCCGCACCAGGCGACGTCGAGGTCCGCGAGGGCCCGGCCCGCCTTCCTGGCGCCGATCTCGAGGTTCTGCAGCGCGAACTTCACGCATTCCGGGTACGCGCCCGGCATGAAGATGATCCCGTCGGCGATCTCGCCGGCCATCTGGAGCATCTTGGGCCCGGTCGCGGTCAGGTAGACCGGGATGTCCGAGCGGATCTTGCAGTGGAGGGTCGCCTGGTGGAGGCTCCACGCCTCGCCCACGAAGTCGACCTTCTCGTCCTTCTGGATGCGCCGGCAGACCTCCACCATCTCCCGGATCACCTTCATCTTGGCGGGCTGGTAGCCGACCTCGGTGACCGGCCGGTCGCCGGCCCCCAGGTTCATGATCGCGCGGCCGCCCGAGATCTCGTCGATGGTCGCGATCGCGTTCATGTTGATGGCCGGGTGCCGCGTGTACGGGTGGGTGCAGTTGGGCCCGAGCCGCACCCGGCGGGTGTGGCTCGCGGCCAGCGTCAGGTAGCTGTAGCAGTAGCGGGCGTGGAGGGAGGAGTCGGCCACCCAGAAGTAGTCGAAGCCGCGCGCCTCCACTTCCTGGGCGAGCCGTACGAAGGCCTCCGGCGGGTCGAGCGCCAGCGTCGTGAAGCCGAACTTCACCGCCATGCGTGCTCTCCTCCGCGCCCGGCATCCGCCGGGACAGCCGTCGAGGCCCCCTCCGATCTCACTTCGGCAGCTCGGCGATCAGGAGCCGCCCGTCCTTCATGATCGGCTCGTCGTCCAGGTACAGGGTGACGTTGGGGACGACGGTGTCGAGATGGGCGACGGCGTCGGTGTGGCCGTAGTAGCCCCGGTTGTTCCCGAACGCCACCTGGGCCACGCCGACCGCCGACTCCGTCTCCAGCGGGATGCCCGAGAACCGGGCCTTGGGGTTCAGCCCCAGCGAGATCTCGGCCAGGTTGTAGATGTTGGGGTCGTCGCAGGCGTCCATCATCTCCTGGAGGAGGTACGCGTACTTCCCCTCGATCTTGACCGCCATCCCGTCCTTGATCGTGATCTTGACCGGCTCCTCCAGCACCTTCTCGGGACCCATGAGGAGCAGCGCCTCCGCGTACGCCACGCCGTTGGAGGTGCCCTCGACGGGCGCGGTGCCGACCTCGATGTCGGGCGGGGCGCCCAGCGAGCCCGGCTCGGTCGTGATCCCGTGGAGCAGGCGCCCGGGCCGACCCTCGAAGCTGCCCCGGATGTCGGTGCCGTTGGTGCTCGTCAGGCGGTAGCTCTTCGCCCGGCCGATCCGCTCGGCGATCTTCTCGCCGATGGGCCGGATGGCATGGTAGTCCACGTTGACCGCGCCGCCCTCGGCCAGCATCGACCGGCTCATCGCGCAGAGGATCAGCCACCGGGCGCCGGCCTTGCATGCGTCGATCCGGGCCTTGGACGCGCCGATGAACTGCCGTGTCAGCTCGAAGACGACGTGGGCCTGGGTAGCCGCCGCACAGACCATCTCCGAGGGGGCCTGCCCCGGGATCTTGACCGGGAGCATGTTGGTGATGACCACCTCGGCCTCCCGCTCCTGGCACAAGAGGGCGAAGGCGGTGACGATCCCCTGGT
>JBGPIS010000001.1:0-30827 GCA_041484965.1 Methylomirabilia bacterium | reverse complement strand
TCGAGCGGGATCTTCTTGCCCTCGTCGGTGACCTTGCCGTTGCCGACGGCGATCACCTTGGCCTCTTGGGGCTTCTCCTTGGCCGTGTCGGGAATGATGATCCCGCCCTTCTTGACCTCTTTCTCCTCGAGCCGCTCCACCAGCAGGCGATCGTGCAACGGACGAATCTTCATGGCTCTTCTGCCTCCTTCATGCATGTTGTGTTGAGCCGGAACCGGGCTTCTTGGCGGTCGGCTTGGCCATTGCGGCCTTGTTGTGTACTTAGTAGCTTGTTAGCACTCCATCAGGTCGAGTGCTAACATAGCCGAACTCAAGCACCGGATCAAGTGAAAACTTCGGGAGGCCGAGAATGCCAAAAAGTGTTTTAGCTTCAAATGTTTTACCAAAGGAAGCCCTCGACCTCATCCCGAAGGACATCACGGTCGACTACAACGGCAGCGACACCCCCCTTTCAAGGGCCGAGTTCCTAGCGAGGCTCCGCGGCAAGGACGGCCTGATCTGCCACATCATGAGTACGATCGACGACGCGGTCCTCGGAGCGGCGCGCGCGCTCAAGGTCGTAGCGAACGTCGCGGTCGGCTACTACCGCATCGACGTGGCGGCGTGCCGGCGGCGCGGCGTCATCGCGACCAACACGCCCGAGGTGTTGACCGAGACGACGGCCGACTTCGCGTGGGCGTTGCTGATGGCGGCCGCGCGGCGGGTCGTTGAGGCCGATCACTTCGCCCGGTCGGGGCAGTGGCAGCGTTGGCAGTGGGATCTTTTTTGGGGGGCGGACGTCCACGGCAAGACGCTCGGTATCCTCGGCTTCGGGCGGATCGGGCGCGCCGTCGCCCGCCGCGCCTCGGGCTTCGACATGCGCGTGCTCTACCACGATGCGGTCCGGCCGGCCGCCGCCGTCGAGCGCGAACTTCGCGCGACCTACGCGGAGCCGGAGACGATCCTCCGTGAGGCCGACTTCGTGAGCCTCCACACACCGCTCCTGCCCGAGACGCGCCACCTCATCAACGAGCGCACGCTGCGCATGATGAAGAAGACGGCCGTCCTCGTGAACGCGGCGCGCGGCCCGATCGTGGACGAGGCCGCCCTCGTGCGGGCGCTCCAGGAAGGCTGGATCGCCGGCGCCGGGCTCGACGTGTTCGAGGAGGAACCGAAGATCCACCCGGGCCTGAAGCCGCTGACCAACGTGGTGCTCGCGCCGCACATCGCGAGCGCCTCGCGCGACACGCGCGTGGCGATGGCCACGCTCGCGGTGAGGAACTGCCTCGCCGTGCTCGACGGCAAGCCACCGCTCACGCCCGTGCCGTGAGCCGAGACTGACGGGCGCGGGCTTCTCGCCTAGCTTGAGCGGTCGGTCGCGACCCGCGCCCGGTCTTCCCACGCCCGCCGGCGCAGGAACAGGACGGCCACGCGCCGCCCCGGTCAGCCCAGCGTCAGCCCCGCGCCGCGAGCCGGCGCGTCAGGCGCGCACAGCGGTGCGCCAGGGCCTCGACGACGCGCGCTGACGCGGCGGCGGCCTCGGCGAGGGCGAGCGCCTCCCCGACGAGCGCGCGCGCGGCGGCGAGATCGCGGCGGCGGTGCTCGTGGAACTTCGCGAGTTCCTCCCAGGGCTGCGGGTCGAAGTCCGCGTGCCGCGAGGCGGCCTGCCAGAGGGCGCACGCCGCGTCCCAGCGCGCCGCGCGCTTCTCCCACCGCGCCAGGCGCAGGCGCACCCGGTGAGCCTCCGCGCCGGCGAGCCCGGATTCCAGCGCCGCCCGGTAGCACGCGAGCGCGCGCGCGAGGTCCACGGGCTCCCAGAGGCGGCCGAGTCCGGCGCGCTCCTCGGCGGCGAGCGCGGCCTGGGCGCCGAGCGCGCGGACGAACCAGCCGAGCAGCCCCACCAGCGAGAGCACGTCGTCGCGGTTGTGCTCGAAGACGCGGACGAGCGGCGCCGCCCGGCGCGACCGCAGATAGTCGAAGTAGAGCCCCGGGATCAGGGCGCCCGGCACGTCGTCAGGGCGCTCGAGGCCGAGCACCTCGCGTTCGAGCGTCGCGAGCCGGCAGTCGGCGAAGTGCCCTGTCCACACGCGGCGCGACGGACGCAGGAGGTCGAGGTGCGGGAGCGTGGCCGGCCAGCGGCGCCGGGCCAGAACGAACCGCGTCTCGAGCAGCGGCAGGTCGAAGCCCGCGCCGTTGAAGGTCACGACGCCGCTCGCGCGCTCGAAGAGCGGCGCCAACGCGGCGAGGAGCGCCCCCTCCTCGTCGAGGTCGCGCATGAAGTACTGCGCCAGCACGAGCCGCTCGTCCTCGAGCCAGCCGGCGCCGACGAGGAACGCGTAGGTCCCGGTGCCTCCCGCGAGCCCCGTCGTCTCCGTGTCGAGGAAGAGGAGGCCCCGGGCGTCGGTGGGGGGCGCGTCCATCCGCGCGACGGCGCCGAGGAGATCCAGCGGCGCCTCGAACGCCGCGCCGAGCAGCTGGCGGCCGTGACAGTGAGAGAGCGGGAACTCGCGGCGCACGACGAGGATCTGGCCCTCGCCCGTGTCGTGGAGCTCGCCGCCCAGGACCTCCTGGACGGGCGCAGCGGCGTGGCACGGCGGCCGGCGCGTCTCGATGCGCCGGATCACGCGCCGGAGGTCGTCGAGCGACGGCACGGCGGTGCTCAGGCGGTGAGGAGGCGCAGCAGCGCCTGCGCCGTCGCCTTGGCCCTGCGGCCGACCTCGTTGACGGGGCCGACGCACGACGGGCAGCCAAACTTGCAGGCGCAGGCATCCAGCGTCGCGAGGCCCTGCTTCAGGAGGTCGGGCAGGACCTCGAAGACGCGCTCGGCGAGGCCGATGCCGCCGGCGTGAGAGTCGTAAAGGTAGATCGTCGGGTTGAACCGCTCGGCGCTCATGAGCCGCCGCTTCGCCGATTCGCGCGTCGCGACGGCGCCGGGCTCGGCGGGCGTCGTGTCGCCGAGCCACGAGCCGAGGTCTCGGATGTCGCAGAGGAGGAAGATCGGCGCGAGGTGATGCAGCAGGTACGTCACGGCGCGCAGGCCGTCGATCAGCTCCTCGCGCGAGGCGCTCACGCGCGGAAGCGTCTCGGGCGCGACCGTGAGCCACGCGGCGGTCGTCTGCATCTCCTGCTGCGGCAGCTCCACCTCGCCCGAGCCGACGTTCTCGAGCGTCCCCATCTTGATCTTCTTGAAGCCGACGACCTTCTCGGCGACGAGCACCTCGCCCTGCTCGGCGAGGTACGCGGCGTGGCCCTGGTCGGCGAGCCGCTGGAGGATCCAGACCCCCTTGGCGCTGATCGCGTCGGTGAAGTAGTCCACGGAGACGCGCTTGACGTAGGCGACCTTCTCCTCGTCCTCGCGGAAGTGGAGCTCCCGCACCTCGAACGGCTCGCTCTCGACGAGGTAGATCGCCTTCGGGTGGATCGTCGCGAACGCGCTTCCCCAGTCCACCTCGGCGATGATCTGCCGGCGCTTGGTCTGCGTCTCGTCGCGCGAGGTCGTGTCGATCACGAGGAAGTTGTCGCTCGTGACGCTGCGGAGCGAGACATGATCGGCCGGGTAGGTCTCCGAGGCCCAGTGCCACCGCGAACCCGCATGGTGCAGGACGCCCTCATCCTCGAGCGCGGCGAGGAGGCGCCGAACGTCGACCTCGCCGAACTTCGCGTCGTCGGCAATCGGCAGCTCGAACGCGGCGCACTTGAGATGGTTCACGAGGATGAACGGGTTGTCCGGATTCACCCGCGCGTGCTCGGGCGGCGTGCCGAAGAGGTACTCGGGGTGCGTCACCATGAACTGGTCGAGCGGTGCGCTGGTCGCGACGAAGATCGCGGCTGAGGAGCCCGAGCGGCGCCCCGCGCGCCCGGCCTGCTGCCAGAGGGAGGCGATGGCGCCCGGATAGCCTGCGAGCAGGGCCACGTCGAGGTGGCCGATGTCGACGCCAAGCTCCAGCGCGTTCGTCGACACGACGCCCAGGACTAGGCCCTCGCGCAGCCCCTTCTCGACCGCCCGCCGGCGGGTCGGCAGGTACCCGCCGCGGTAGCCGCGCACGATGCCGCTGTCGCCGGTCTTGTCGGCGACGCCGTTCTTGATCGAGCCGAGCAGTACCTCCGTCGCGAGGCGGCTCTGGGCGAAGACGATCGTCGCGATCTTCTCCCGGAGGAAGCGCACCGCGAGCCTCGAGGCCTCGCCAAGGTACGGCGCCCGGATGCCGAGCTCGGGGTTCACGACCGGCGGGTTGTAGCAGACGAACGTCTTGTCGCCCGTCGGGGCACCGCTCTCCGCGAGCTCCTCGACCTCGGCGCCGGTGAGCCGCCGGGCGAGCTCGCCCGGGTTGGCGATCGTGGCCGAAGCCATGATGAACTGGGGCGCCGATCCATAGTGGCGGCAGATGCGCCGCAGTCGGCGCAAGACATTGGCCAGGTGGCTTCCGAAGACTCCCCGATAGGCATGCAGCTCGTCGATGACGACGTATCTGAGGTTCTGAAACAGGGTCGCCCATTTTGTATGGTGGGGCAGGATCCCGGAGTGAAGCATGTCAGGGTTGGTCAACACGAGGTTGGCGCGCGCCCGCACCGCGCGGCGCGCGTCCTGCGGCGTGTCGCCGTCGTACGTGAACATCCGCATCTCGGGGAGCTCTTTCGCGAGCTCCTCCAGCTCAGCCAGCTGGTCCTGGGCGAGCGCCTTCGTCGGGAAGAGATAGAGGACGCGCGCGTCCGGCTGCGCGATCAGCGCCTGCAGGGCGGGCAGGTTGTAGCAGAGGGTCTTGCCGGACGCCGTCGGCGTGACGACGACGACATTGTGCCCCTTCTCGATCAGCGCCCACGCCCGCGCCTGATGCGAGTAGAGCTCGTGGATCCCCCGAGCGCGCAGCGCGTCGGCGATGCGCGGATCGAGTGACGGCGGGAAGGGCGCGGGAACGGGGGGGCGGGCGGCGAAGTGACGGATCGCCGTGATGCACGGCCCCGTCGACGGTGAGGTCAGCAGATCGTCGAGGATCTCGCCGAGCATCGGGGCAACTCTATCACGCCCCGCGGACCCCGGCCGACTTCTACTTCAGAATTTTCGCGTACACCTCTTCGTTGAATCCGACCAGCAGCGTCCGTCCCACCCGGAGCGTCGGCGCCCGGAGCCCGCCCGTCGGCCCGAGCAGCAGTGTGAGCAGCTCGGCCTTCCCCGGCCGCGCGCCCGTGAGGTCGACGTGGACCGCCTTCTTCCCCTTGGCCACCCAGATCTCGTCCACGTCACGCGTGACGGCGAGGGCGGCGGCGCCCGTGATCGGCGACTTCCGCGTGTCCACCTGCTCGACGACGCTCGCCTTCTTCTTCGCAAGAAACTCTTGCGCCTTGGCGCAGGAGCCTCAGCCCTTCCGGTGATAGCTCCAGTCCACTCGCGCCATGCCCGGTATCATAGCAGGCGATGCGCCTCGCCCACTGGCTCCCTCCGGTCGTCTGGATGGCGGTCATCATGGGGCTCTCCTCCGACACCGGGAGCGCCGAGCACACCGGCCGGTGGCTGCTGCCGTCGCTCCGCTGGCTGCTGCCGTGGGCCACGCCGGGCCAGCTCGAGGCCGTCCACGGCCTCGCGCGCAAGGGCGCGCACCTCACCGAGTACGCGATCCTCGCCGCCCTCTGCTTCCGCGCGTTCGTTCGCGGCCGGGGCCTCGCCCCGCGGGTCGCCGCCTGGGCCGCGCTCGCGCTCAGCGTCGGCTGGGCGTTCCTCGACGAGTGGCACCAGTCCACGCTTCCCACGCGCATCGGAAGCGCGATGGACGTCGTCATCGACGGCGCGGGCGCCCTGGCCGCGCTCGTCGTGGCGCGCCGCGGCTGGCGCGCGGCGGCGGACGTGGCGGCGGCGGGGCTCCTCTGGATGGGCGCCGTCGGGGGCGCCGCCGTCCTCGCGATCAACGCGGTCGCGGGCGTCCCCTCGGGAGCGCTCTGGCTGACGGCGCCGGCAGCCGCGCTCGGCCTGCTCGCGCGCCGGCGTCTCCGGCGCTGACCCGTAGCTTCTGGGCGTCGCTTCGGCGCCCGCAGAATGGTTTGAGCTCTCGCTTAGAGAGCTCGCGTGGTCGAGGAGGGCCTCCCGTGCCGGGCCGCTCCGGCCCGCGTCAGATCTTGAGGCGCGGGTCGAGCGTGTCGCGCAGGCCGTCGCCGAAGAGATTGATGCCGAGCACGGTCACGAGGATCGCCAGCCCGGGGAACGTCGCGAGCCACCACGCCGTCGAGATGTAGACGCGGCCGTCGGCGAGCATGCCGCCCCACGTCGGCGTCGGCGGCTGAACGCCCAGGCCCAGGAACGAGAGCGCCGATTCGATCACGATGACGCGCGCCATGTCGAGCGTCGCCACGACCATCCACGGCGTGAGCGCGTTCGGCAGGACGTGGCGCACGAGGATGCGGCCGTCGCGGCTGCCGAGCGCCCGCGCCGCTTGCACGAACTCCCGCTCGCGGATCGAGAGCACCGAGCCGCGCACCACGCGCGCGTACACCACCCAGCTCGACACCCCGATGACGACGATGATGACGGGCAGGCTCGGGCCCAGCACGCCGATCACGGCGATCGCCAGCAGGATGAACGGAAACGCGAGCTGAATGTCGGCGAGCCGCATGCACACGTCGTCGACGCGCCCGCCGAAGTAGCCCGAGACGAGCCCGACGCCCAAGCCGAGGAGGCCCGAGATCGCGACAGCGGCGCACCCCACCATCAGCGCGGGGCGCGCGCCGAAGATGATCCGCGCGAGGATGTCGCGGCCGAGGTGGTCGGTGCCGAGGAGGTGCGCCCGGCCGGACGCGTCCTGCGACCCCGGCGGCATGAGGCGGTGGGTGATGTCCTGCTCCGTCGGGTCCCACGGCGTGAGCCAGGGCGCGCCGAGAGCCCCGACGAGCACGACCGCCACGACCACGAGGCCGAAGAGTGCGGTCCGGCGGCGCGCCAGACGGCGAAGGAACTGGACCCACTCGCGCCGGGCGGGGGTGCGCTCGGCCGGCAGCGCGATCGCCTCGGCCCTCATCGCAGCCGGATCCGCGGATCGAGGTAGGTGTAGAGCAAGTCGACGAAGAGGTTCACGAGGACGAAGGTGGACGAGAGCATGAACACCGCGGCCTGGACCACCGCGTAATCGCGGTTGTAGATCGCCTGGACCGAGAGCCGCCCCACGCCCGGCCACGCGAAGATCGTCTCGGTGATCACCGAGCCGCCGAGCAGCGTGCCGAGCTCGATGCCCACGATCGTGACGATCGGGATCGCGGCGTTCTTGAGCGCGTGCTTCCCGACGACCGGCGGGCCGCTCATGCCTTTGGCCCGCGCGGTCCGGATGTAGTCCTGGTTCAGGACCTCGAGCATCCCCGAGCGCGTGAGCCGCGTGATGCGCGCGGTCGTGAAGAGCCCGAGCGTGATCGCCGGCAGGAGGAGGTGCTCGAGGCCGCCCCGCCCCGACGAGGGCAGGAGGTTGAACTGCACCGAGAAGACCAGGATCAGCATGATCCCGAGCCAGAACGTCGGCATCGACTGGCCGAGGAGCGCGACGACCGTCGAGACGTAGTCCAGAAGGGTGTTGCGCCGCACCGCCGAGACGATGCCCGCCGGGATCGCGAGCGCGAGCGCGACGAGGAGCGCCGAGCCCGCGAGCTCGAAGGTCGCGGGCATCCGCTCGACCACCAGGCCGAAGGCGGGCTCGCCGTGGCGCACCGACTGGCCGAAGTCGCCGCGGAGCGCGCCGGCGAGGAAGCGGCCGTACTGGACGAGGAACGGCTCGTTGAAGCCCATCGCCTCGCGGAAGCGGAGGACATCGTCGGCGGTCGCGTCGGGCGGCAGCAGCACCAGGGCCGGGTCGCCCGTGAGGTAGAGGATGAAAAAGACGACGAAGGAGACGCCGAGCAGCACCAGCAACGACTGGAGCAGACGGCGGATCAGGAAGACCCTCATACGCTCCGGGAGAGGCGCGCCACGGCCTCGATGTGCGGGGTCTGCGGGAACATGTCTACGGGCTGGACCCACTCGAGCCGGTAGCCCTCGCGGACGAGGTCGGCGAGGTCCCGCGCGAGCGTCGCCGGGTTGCACGACACGTACACGAGCCGCGCGGGCCCAAGCGCGGCGAGCGCGTGGAGGGCCTTCGGGTGGAAGCCGGCGCGCGGCGGATCCGCGACGACCACATCCGCCCGGACGCCGTCGCGCATCAGGGTCGGCAGCACGTGGCGCACCTCGCCGGCGAGGAACGTGCAGTTCTCGATCCCGTTCTCCTGCGCGTTCCTGACGGCGTCGGCCACCGCGGCCGCGGCGACTTCGATGCCATAGACCCAGCGGCAGTGGCGCGCGAGCAGGAGACTGATGGTGCCGGTGCCCGAGTAGAGGTCCATGACCGTCTCGCCGCCCGCGAGGGCGCACGCCTCCCCGACGAGGGCGAACAGGCGCTCGGCCTGGACCGTGTTGGTCTGGAAGAACGAGTTCGCCGACACCTGGAACGTGAGCCCGCCGAGCGACTCGCGGATGTGGTCGCGGCCGAGCAGCAGGTGCTCCTCGGTGCCGACGGCGACGGAGGCCTTCTTGGCATTGACGTTGAGCACGACGCTCGCCGTCGCCGGCACGCGCGCGCGCAGGCGCTAGGCCACCGGGCCGAGCGCCACGACGTCGGGCGTGGTGGCGACGATGTTGAACATGGCCACGCCGGTGCGCCGGCCCTCGCGCAGCGACACGAAGCGCAGGAGCCCCCGCTCCGAGTCCTGGTCGTAGACGGAGAGCCCCCGCGCCCGCGCCTCGCGGCGCAGCTCGTCGAGCAGCGCGTTCATCGTCTCGGATTGGAGCAAACAGCGCTCGATATCGAGCACGACGTCGTAGCGGTCGGCCTGGTGGAGCCCGATGGCAGGGACCGCGCCGGGCGCCACCGTGAACTCCATCTTGTTGCGGTAGCCGTACGGCTCTGGGGCCGCGAGGATCGGCCGGAGCTCGAACGCGCCGAGGCCGCCGAGTCGCTCGAGGCAGTCGCGCACCTGCTTGGCCTTGAACACGAGCTGCGCGGCATACGAGAGGTGCTGGAGCCGGCAGCCGCCGCAGCGCCCGAAGTACGGGCACGGCGCCTCGACCCGGTCGGGCGACGGCCTCTCGACCGACTCGATCACGGCGCGCCCGAAGCGCGACCGCGCCTCGACGACCTTCGCGCGGACGCGGTCGCCCGGGACGCCGCCCCGCACAAACACGACGTACCCGTCGACCCGCCCGACGCCTTCGCCGCCGAACGCAAGGTCATCGATGGTGAGCTCGAGGCTGTCGCCGCGACGCGGTTTCGCCATGACCGAGGTCAATATAAAGGACTTCGGCGTCTGGAGCCACCCGCACATGTCCCAGTCCACCCGCGGTCCGTCGCGAACTCGCGGCTTTCGCGACAACAAGGTATGATACTGATTCGTGAGGATTCGAGCCCCGCGCGCCGTCGCCGATCTGCTCGTCATTGCCGTGCCGGACCTTCGCGATCGGCTGGCGGAGTACGAGGTCCGGCGCGCCTGGACCGCGGCCGTCGGGCCCGAGGTGGCGCGGCGGTCGAGGCCCCAGACACTCGCCAACGGCTGCCTCACCGTCGTCGTCGACAACTCGCCCTGGCTCCAGGAGATGACGCTGCGCGCGGCCGAATTGACCGCGCGCCTTCGGGAGCGGTTTCCGGACGTCCGCTCGCTGCGCTTCGTCCTCGGCCGGCTCGACCCGCGCGAGGCGCCGGCCGCCGGGCCGGAGCGCACGCAGCCCGCGATCCCCCTCGCTGCCGCCGACCGGCGCGCGATCGACGAAGCGGCCGCGGCCATCCCCGACGCAACCCTCGCGGCCGCGGCCCGGCGCCTCTTGACGAAGGCCTGGCGGTTTCCGAGAGAGCGCGGTGCGGCGCGATGATCCGCCGTGTGCTCGGTCGAGTGAGCGTGGCCCTGGCCGGTGCCGCGCTCGCCGCGTGCGCCATCCTCGGGCCGATGACGGTGGGACCCGACGACGAGAGAATCACGCGCCCCACCCCCCTCTCGTCCGATCCGATGCAGGCGGCGTACTACCACTACTCGGTGGCGCAGATGGCCGCCCAGGGCGGCCGCTTCAACGAGGCAGTTCCGGCGCTGCGGGAGGCGCTCAAGCGAGACCCGGACTCGGCCTTCCTTTGGACGACGCTTGCCCAGTGGCTCGTCCGGACCGACGCGTACGAGGACGCCGCCGCCGCCGCCCGCCGCGCGATCGAGCTCGCGCCTGAGCAGGTCGCCGCGCACATCACGCTCGCCGAGCTGCTGCGCACGCAGAAGCAGTACCCCGAGGCCGAGGCCGAGCTCGAGGCGGTCATCGCGCTGAACCCCGGCGCCGAGGAGCCGTACCTGGCTCTGGCACGGTACCAGGTCGAGCAGAAAGCCTACGACCGGGCGCGCCGTACGCTGGTCCGCCTGACGGAGAAGCAGCCGCGCCTGGCCCAGGCCTACTTCCTCCTCGGGCGCCTGGCGATCGAGACCGAGGCGTGGGACGAGGCGATCAAGCGGCTCACGACCGCGGTCGAGCTCGATCCCGATCACGACGGCGCCTGGACCGCGCTCGGGTACGTCTACGAGACGCGCCGGAAGGGCGAGGAGGCGGTCGAGATCTACCGGCGCGCCGCCAAGGCCAACCCCGACAACCCCGCGTTCGTCGAGCGGCTCGGCGACCTCCTGATTCGGCTCGGCCGCTTCACGGAGGCGCAGGCCGAGATCGAGGCGCTGGCGGAGGTCGCGCCGCGCGACCCGCGCGTGTGGATGAAGCTCGGCGCCGTGTTCTACGAGCAGAAGCTCTGGGACCGCGCGGCCGACGCCTTCCGGCGCGCCGTCACGCTGGAGCCCTCGAACCTCCGGGCGCACTACTTCCTCGCCACGACGTACATGGACGCGGGCAAGGACGCCGAGGCCCGGGCCGAGCTCGAGCGCATCCTGCGCGTGGACCCCCGCTCGATCGACGCGCGCGTCCAGCTCGGGTTCCTGCACGGCCGCGCCAAGCGCCACGACGAGGCGGTCACGGTCCTGCGCGACGCGGTCAACCTCGAGCCGAAGCGGCCGGAGCTATTCCTCTACCTCGGCACCGCGTACTTCCGCGCCAAGCAGTACGACCGGGCGCTCGAAACGCTGCAGGAAGGCCTCACGCTCGACGACAAGAACCGGGACCTCAACTTCCAGCTGGGCGTCGTCTACGAGAAGCAGGCGAAGTTCGACGAGGCGGTCAAGGCCTTCCGACTCGTGATCACGCTCGATCCCAAGCACGCCGAGGCCTACAACTACGTCGGCTACATGTACGCCGAGAAGGGCCAGCGCCTCGACGAGGCGATCCAGCTCATCAACCAGGCGCTGGCGCTCGAGCCGGACAACGGCTACTTCATCGACAGCCTGGGCTGGGCGTACTATCAGCAGGGGCGCTATCCAGAAGCGCTGAAGGAGCTCAAGCGCGCCGTCGACAAGGCCAAGGAGCCGGATCCGGTCATCTACGACCACCTCGGCGACGCGTACCTCAAGAACGGCCTGCAGGACGACGCCCTCACCGCGTGGGAGAAGGCCATCCAGCTCGACCCGGCCCTCGACGGGGTCAAGAAGAAGATCGACGACCTCAAGGACCGCGCGCTCCGGGTCAAGGGTGGCCCGAAGGCGTCTCAGTAGTCTCCTCGTGGTCCTCGCCCTGGCGGGCTGCGCGACCGCGCCGCCGCGCCAGCCCGTGGAGGCTGAGGCCCGGCGCGCGCTCGAGCTCCTCGGCGAGCGCCTGCGCGAGTTCAGCGATCTCCGCGCCCTCGCCGACGTCGCCGTCCAGAAGGGCGGCGAGCGCCAACGGCTGACCTTCGCGCTGCTCGTCCAGGGGCCGGACTCGCTGCGCCTCGAGGCGCTCTCCCCGTTCGGCCAGCCCTACTACCTGGTCGTCGTGCACGCCGGCCAGCTCACCGCCTACGACGCGGCCAAGAACGAAGCGCTGGTGGGCCCCGCGACCGCCGAGACCATCGCCCGCGTGCTCGGCCTGCCGCTGGAGGCCGGCGATCTCGTCGCCGTGCTCGCCGGCCACGTCCTGCAACCCAGAGATTTGCGGGTGGCCGACCTCCTGCCGCCCGACGGCACGGGCCCGTCACTCAATCTGATCGGCGGCGTCCAGCGCCAGCGAGTCTGGATGGATCTCCAGACCGGCGACGTCCGCCGGCTCGAGATCGGGGACGGGCGGGTCGCCGTCACGATCACCTTCCGGCATGACGGCGGCGTCCCCGCGGGCTTCGACTTCAGCGCCGCCGGCGAGTACGTCACGGGGTCCGTGACCTACCGGAATGTGGTGCTGGGGGCCGGAATCGACCCCGAACGCTTCACGCTGGCGCTCCCGAAAGGGGCGAAAATACAGAGCATCCGTTGAAACGCCCCGCTCGGCATGCTACGCTTCACTGCCTTGTCGAAGCGGTCGGCGGTTGCTCGTCGCCTCGTGCTCAGCGCCGGGGCCAAGATCAACCTGGTCCTGGAGGTTCTGGGCAGGCGGTCTGACGGTTATCACGAGATCGCCACGGTTCTGCAGGCCGTGGATTTGTCCGACCGCCTGGTGCTCGAGGACGCCGACGGCCTCGAGCTTCGCGCGACCGCCCCCGACGTCCCGACGGACGGGACCAATCTCGTCCTCAGAGCGGAGCGGGCGCTCGCGGAGGCGGCGGGCGTCGACCGCGGCGTGCGCATCACGCTCGACAAGCGCATCCCGGTCGCGGCGGGCCTGGGCGGCGGGTCGACCGACGCGGCGGCAACGCTGGTCGGGCTGAACCGGCTCTGGGGGCTCCGGTGGCCGGCGGCGCGCCTGGCCGAGGTCGCCGTCACGCTCGGGATGGACGTACCGTTCTTCCTGCGGGGCGGCGCGGCGCTGGGAACGGGCCGCGGCGAGCAGCTCGAGCCCCTCCCCGGGGGCGCGCTCGCGCTGGTACTCGTCCACCCGCGGGCGGGGGCGAGCACCGCGACGATGTATGAGGGCGTGACGCCCTCGATGTATTCTGACGGCAGCCGGGCCCGCGAGATGGCGGCGGCGCTCCGAAGCCGCCGCCCGGCGAAGGTCGCCGCGAGCCTCTACAATGGGCTCGAGCGCGTCGCGGCGCAGGCGCACGGCCAGGTGGCGCAAATGCAAGCCGCGCTCCTGGCGGCCGGGGCGCTCGGCGCGGCGATGTCGGGCAGCGGGCTCACGGTGTTCGGCGTGGCGCGCTCGTTCGACCACGCGCGGCAGCTCCGGGCGCGCGTCGCGCGGGCGTCGTGGGCCTGCTGGGCCGTCCGGAGCCTGCGCGGCCCGGCGATCCGAATCAGAGGGTAGGACGAGGACGCAGCGAACGATGGGGCGTGGCCAAGCGGCAAGGCGCGGGACTTTGGATCCCGTATTCGGAGGTTCGAATCCTCCCGCCCCAACCACAGCTTGAGCGAGAGGCGCCGATGACCTACGAGCTGAAGCTTCTCACGGGTAACGCGAACCGGCCGCTGGCCGAGGAGATCGCGCAGTACCTCCGCCTGCCGCTGACGGACGCGGAGGTCAGCCGCTTCTCCGACGGCGAAGTCTTCGTCCAGATCAACGAGAACGTGCGCGGCACCGACGTCTTCATCGTCCAGCCGACGTGCCCGCCCGTGAACGACACGCTCATGGAGCTCCTGATCATGATCGACGCGCTCAAGCGCGCGTCGGCCCACCGGATCACGGCCGTGCTCCCCTACTACGGCTACGCGCGCCAGGACCGTAAGGTGCAGGGGCGCATGCCGATCAGCGCCAAGCTCGTCGCCGATCTCCTCGAGGCTGCGGGCGTGGACCGCGTGCTGGCACTCGACCTCCACGCCGGTCAGATCCAGGGCTTCTTCAACGTGCCGGTGGACCACCTGTTCGCCGGGCCCGCGGTGATGATCGACTACCTCCGCAAGAAGGAGCTCCACGATCCCGTCATCGTCGCCCCCGACGCGGGCGGCGTGGAACGGGCCCGCGCGATTGCCAAGCGGCTCAACGCGGGGCTCGCGATCATCGACAAGCGGCGCGAGGGTCCGAACGCGGCCGTGGCGATGCACCTGATCGGCGACGTCAAGGACCACGACGCCGTCGTGATCGACGACATGATCGATACGGCGGGCACGCTCGTCCAAGCCGTGGGCGCCCTCGCGCGCGAGGGCGCGCGCCGGATCCTCGCCTGCGGCGTCCACCCGGTCCTCTCGGGCCCGGCCGTCGAGCGCATCGTCGCGTCACCGCTCGAGGAGGTCGTGGTGACCAACTCGATCCCCGTCTCGCCCGAGAAGCGCGCCGCGCGGGTCACCGTGCTCTCCGTGGCGCCGCTGCTCGGCGAAGCGATCCGGCGCATCCACGACGAAGAATCCGTTTCGACGCTGTTCGTCTGAACTACGAGGCCACCGAAGGGAGTCCGACGATGGAGATGCAGGAGTTGACGATCACGCGGCGCGAGGCGACCGGCAAGCAGGTCGCCAAGCGCCTGCGCCGCGAGGGCCGGGTGCCCGCGATCCTCTACGGCGGCGCCAAGGCCGAGCCGGTCACGGTGGATCCGAAGGCGGTCCTCCGCATGATCCACGGCCGCGAGGGCACCACGCAGCTGCTCACGCTCAGGTTCGACGGCGAGCAGGCCGGCGGGGCGCGGATGGCCATCATCCGCGCCCTCCAGTTCGATCCCGTCAGCGAGAACCTCGTCCACGTCGATCTGCAGGAGGTCGCCGCCGACCGCACGATCACCGTGCGGGTGGCCGTCCGGCCCGTCGGCGAGGCCGCGGGCGTGAAGGACCAGCAGGGCATTCTGAACCAGGTGCTCCACGAGCTCGAGGTCTCCTGCCTGCCGGCCGCGATCCCCGAGCGCATCGACGCCGACGTCACGGCGCTCATGATCGGCAACGTGCTGACCGTGGGCCAGCTCCAGGCGCCCGCAGGCGTACGGATCCTGACGCCCGCGGGCCAGGCCGTCGCGACGGTGGTGCCGCCGATGGCGGAGGAAGCGCCGGTGGTCGCGCCGGAGGCTGCGGCCGCAGTCTTGGAGCCCGAGGTTCTCACCGAGCGCAAGCCCAAAGAAGAGGAGTCGGCGCCCGAGGAAGGCAAGAAGGCGAAGAAGCCCGAGAAGGCCGAGAAGGCCGAGAAGGAAAAGTAGCGGAGCGCTGGCCGCGTGGCCCACGCGCAAGGCCGGGGATCCGGCCGAGTGGTGATCGGGCTCGGCAACCCCGGGCCGGAGTACCGGGACACACGCCACAACGTGGGCCAGCGCGTCCTCGACCTGCTCGCCCAGATGCTCAGGAAACCCTGGCGCCGCGAGGGGCAGGCGCTCGTGGCCCAGGGGCAGTGGCGCGGCGAAACGGTTCGTCTCGTCAAGCCGCTCGCGTTCATGAACGTCTGCGGCCCGGTGGTCGCGAAGGCGCTCCGCCACGTCGGGGCCGGGCCCGCCGACCTCGTCCTCGTCTACGACGACATCGACCTCCCCCTCGGCGCCGTGCGTCTGCGCATGAAGGGCAGCCACGGCGGGCACAACGGCGTGCGGTCGGTGATCGAGAGCCTCGGCACCTCGGAGATCCGCCGCGTGAAGGTGGGCGTCGGCCGGCCGGACCGGAGGGGCGACGTCCCCGACCACGTGCTCACGCCCTTCGAGACGGACGAGCTGCCGGCGGTGGACGCCGCCGTGGCCCAGGCGGCCGAGCGCGTCCTCTCGCTGATCGTCGAGGTGTCCCGCTAGAAGAAGACGACGGTCACAATGATGAACAGCGGGATCAGGACGAGCCCGCTATAGAGCATGTAGCCGAAGAAGCTCGGCATCTTCACGCCCTGCTCCTCCGCGATGGACTTCACCATGAAGTTCGGTGCGTTGCCGATGTAGGAGTTCGCGCCCATCGCGACCGACCCGACGCTGATCCCGGCCAGAATCGCCTCGGGGACTCCGGCGACCTCCTTCGCGAGGCCGAGCCCCTGCCCGAGCGCCAGGAACGTGAGGTACGTGGGAGCGTTGTCGAGGAACGACGAGAGCGTGCCCGACGCCCAGAAGAACTGCCACGGCTCGCGCACGCCGAGCTCACCGCCCCGGAGCCGCAGGAGCTCGAGCGCGGGGAGCATCGTGAGGAAGATCCCGAAGAAGAGCACCGCCACCTCGACGATCGGGTAGGCGGTGAAGCCGTTGGCGCGACGGAGCTCGCGCGGCGTCCGCCAGACGGAGACGGCGGCCAGGGCCACCATGACGGCCTCGCGCCACGGCGCGTGCAGGAACGCGACCGCGAGGACGACGCCGCCGAGCCAGAGCGCGTTCAGGCGACCGCGGATCCGCAGCGGCTCGACCTGCGCCCGGTCACGGCGGATCGCCGCCAGCGGCTCGCGCGTGTAGAGCGCCGTGTCCCAGACGAAGTACGTCACCAGGAGCACGCCGACCATCAGGAGCCATTGCGGCCAGAGCCGGAGCGTCCAGACGAACGGGACGCCCTGGAGGTAGCCCAGGAAGAGCGGCGGGTCGCCGAGCGGGGTCAGCAGGCCGCCGATGTTCGAGACGAGGAAGATGAAGAAGATGACGGTGTGCTTGACTTGGGTGCGCTCGCGGTTGGTCTGGAGCAGCGCGCGGATCAGGAGCATCGAGGCGCCGGTGGTGCCGATCAACGAGGCGAGCCCCGCGCCCACCGCGAGGAACGTGGTGTTCACGAGCGGCGTCGCGGCGAGGTCGCCGCGCAGGAGGATACCGCCCGAGATCACGTACAGGGCCGCGAGCAGCAGGATGAACGAGACGTATTCCCCGGCCATCCCGACGAGCGCGCCGGGTTCGCGGACGAGGTACAGCACGAGGATCGGCAGGCCCAGCACCGCCGAGACGACGAACTTGTTGCGGTTCGACTCCCACCAGTGCGCCACCCAGAGCGGGCAGATCGCGATCGCGAGCAACATGGCGACGAACGGCAGGACGGTGGAAACAGGCAGTGGGCCGGCGGTCGTCACGGTCGAGCGTCCCCCCCGGGGTCCGGCGTCGCGCCGGGCGAGTATAGCAGGGCCCGGCTCGATTGCCCGACGGTGGGTCGCATGGTATATAGTTGCTTTTTATCCAGCGGGTGGCGTCCCGGAGGGGGGAGCAGGGTGACCCAGCGGAAGCGCAAAGCCCTCGCGGCTCGCAAGAAGGCCACGCGGCGGGAACGGATATCCGATTAGCCGCCACACTCCTGGACGCGCCGCCGGCACTCCCGTGATCCAGAGCGGGAGCGAATGAGGCAAAGGATGGAGGCCGGCCGTACCTGGGAGCGCGGCACCGAGTGGAGCACCGTACGCGCGCTCCTCGCTCACGAAGCGCAAACCGAGATGGGGCGCGAACGGGCGGCGGCGGCGGAGCCGCTCTTCGACCCCCGCGACGTCCAGGCCGCTCTCGAGCTGACGCGCCAGGCCCGGCTGGCGCTGGCCACCTCCGGGCCCCTCCCCCTCGAGAGCGCTCCCGACATCCGCCCCGTCCTCGACCGCTGCGCCGTGGCAGGCAGCGTTCTCGACGGCGGGGAGCTCGTCCAGATCATCCCCCTGGTCGAAGCGGGTCCCCGGCTCATCGCCTACGGCAAGTCCGTCCGGCCGGCGAGCCCCGACCTGGCCACGCTCACCGACTCGCTGCCGCGAATGCCCGAGCTCAGCGACCGGCTGCGCGGCGCGCTCGACGATGCAGGCGCCGTCGTCGACGACGCGAGTCCGCCGCTCAAGCGCCTGCGGCGCGAGATCCGCGAGCGGCGCCGGCGCCTCGCCACCGAGCTCGAGCGCGCCCTCCAGGGGAGCGAGGCCGAGCGGCTCTTCACCGACCGCTACGTCACGATCCGCCACGGGCGCTACGTCCTCCCCGTCCGGGCCGAGGCGCGGGCCCGCGTCCGCGGGATCGTCCACGACCGCTCGCAGAGCGGCCAGACGCTCTTCGTCGAGCCCGAGCACGTCGTCGAGGCCAACAACGACCTCGTGCAAGCCGTGCGCGAGGAGGAGCACGAGACCGCGCGCATCCTCGCCGCGCTGAGCGACGCCGTGCGCGAGCGGTCGGACGATCTCGCCCGGCTCGTGGCGGCGATCGGCGAGCTCGACTGGGTCTTCGCGCGCGCGGCCGCCGCCGAGCTGATGGGCGCGACCCTGCCGGTCATCGACACCGGCCGGACCGTCTCGCTCAGGAACGCCCGCCACCCGCTGCTGCTCGCCCAAAGCTGGAAGGACCCGGCCAAGCCCGTCATCCCGGTGGACATCGAGCTCACGGCCGACCGCCCGCTGCTCGTCATCACCGGACCGAACGCCGGCGGCAAGACGATCGCGCTGAAGACCGCGGCGCTGCTCGCGCTGATGACCCAGGTCGGCTGCCACGTGCCGGCCGACGAGGGCTCGCGCCTGCCGGTCTTCACCGACCTCCACGCGATCATCGGCGACGACCAGTCGGTGGCGGAGAACCTTTCGACCTTCTCGGCGTTCGTGAAGCAGGTCCGTGAGGTCCTGGAGGCGGCGGGCGAGCACTCGCTCGTCCTCCTCGACGAGCTGGGCGCCGGCACCGACCCCGACGAGGGCGCGGCGCTGGCCCAGGCGATCCTCGAGGAGCTCGCCGAGCGCGGCGCGCTCGTCATCGCCACGACGCACCTCGAGCCCCTCAAGGCCTTCGCCGCCACGCATCCCCGCGCGCGCAACGCCGCCGTCGAGTTCGACACGGCGACGCTCGCGCCGACCTTCCGGCTGCGCTACGGTCACCCGGGCCAGAGCTACGCGCTGACCATCGCCGCGCGGCTCGGGCTCACGCCCGAGCTGATCGCGCGCGCCGAGGCCCACCGCTCGAAGGATGCCGCGCGGATGAGCGAGCTCATCGCCTGGCTCGACGCGCACACGCGCAGCGAGGCGGAGCGCACGATCGCCATGGAGCGCCGCGAGAGCGAAGCCGCCGCCCGCCTGGCCGCCGCCCGTGAAGCGGAGGCCGCCGCCGAACGGAAGGCACAGACCATCGTCCTGCGGGCGAAGGCCGAGGCCGCGACGCTGCTGACCGACATCCGCCGCGCCCTCGCCTCCGAGTGGGACAAGCTCAAGCGCGCCGAGCGCTCCCGCCCGTCGCTCGAGGAGAGCCGGCGGCGCGTCCGAGAGGCGGCCGCGCGCGTCGACGCGATCGCCCCCGCCCCGGCGTCGAGCGCCCCGGCCGAGCTCGCGCCCGGGGCGACGGTCGCGGCGGAGCACCTCGGGATCCGCGGCGAGCTGCTCGCGATCGCCGGGACGACCGCGACGGTACGGTCGGGAACCTTCACCGTGCGCGTGCCCCTCCAGGCGCTGACCCCGATCGTCGCTCAAGGCCCTCCGGCGCCGCGCGCGCGGATCACCCTGCCGGAGAAGTCCGCGGTCGCCCCCGAGCTCCGCCTGATCGGCCAGACCACCGACGAGGCGCGCGACCGCGTCGAGCACTATCTCGACGACGCGTTCCTCGCGGGGCTCGCCACCGTGCGCCTCGTGCACGGCAAGGGCACCGGCGCGCTCAGGAAGACGGTGCGCGATCTGCTTGCGGTGCACCCGCTCGTCGAGTCGTTCCGCGACGGCGCGCCCTCCGAGGGCGGCACGGGCGCGACCGTCGCCGCGCTAAAGGTCAGCTGATGCCCACCGCCTGGAGAATCCGCTGATGGCGTCATACTCCCAGGCGGTCCTCGACGATATCCGGGCCGCCGTGGACGTCGTCGATCTCGTCAGCCGATTCGTGAACCTCCGGAAGGCCGGCGCGAACTGGAAGGGCCTCTGCCCCTTCCACGTGGAGAAGACGCCGTCGTTCATGGTCAATCCGAAGAAGGGGATCTTCCACTGCTTCGGCTGCGGCGTCGGCGGCGACGCGTTCGGCTTCCTCATGCGCCAGGACAAGCTCTCGTTCCCCGAGGCCGTCCGCGCGCTCGCCAGGCAGGCGGGCGTGGCGCTCCCCGAGGAGCGCGGCGGCCAGCCGGGCGAGGGCGCCCGCGAGGAGCTGCTGCGCGTGATGGAGCTGGCCGCGCGGTTCTACGCGGAGCAGCTCTGGCTGCCGGCCGGCGCGCGCGCGCGCGCCTACCTCGCGGGGCGCGGAATCGATCCCGAGATCGCCCGGCGCTTCGGCCTCGGTCTGGCCCCCGAGGCCTGGGACGCGCTGCTCAGCCACATGCGGTCCGAGAAGGTCGCCGAGGACGCGCTCGTCGCCGCGGGGCTCGCGATCCAGCGCGAGAACCGCACCGGCGTCTACGACCGCTTCCGTGGCCGGCTCCTCTTCGCAATCCGCGACCTCCAGGGCCGGGTCGTGGCCTTCGGGGGGCGCGCGTTCGGTGACGAGCAGCCGAAGTACCTGAACTCGCCCGAGACACCGCTCTACACCAAGGGCAACCTCCTCTATGCCGCGGACGTCGCGCGCCCGGCGATCCAGACGAAGAACCGCGCGCTGCTCGTCGAGGGCTACGTGGACTGCCTCATGGCCCACCAGCACGGCTTCACCGAGACGGTCGCCGCGCTGGGCACCGCCTTCACGCAGGCACAGCTCGGCCTCCTCAGGCGGTATTGCGATGAGGCGGTCCTCTTCTTCGACGCCGACGCGGCCGGGCAGAAGGCGGCCGAGCGTGCCGAGGAGCTGCTCGAGCCGACGGGCGGCGGCCTCGCGTGGAGCGTCAACCGCAGCGGCGCCTTCGAGGGTGGGGGCGCGCTGCGACTCCGGGTGGCGCTGTTGCCGGCCGGCCACGACCCCGACACGTTCTTGAGAGCGTATGGCGACGCCGCCTTCGAGGAGCGCGTCGCGGCCGCGCGGAGCCTCCTCGCCTATGCCCTCGACCGCGCGATCACCGACCCCGCGGGCGCGACCGGCCCGCGCGCGCGAGCCAACGCGTTCGCCCGCGCGGCGCTCCTGCTCGCGAAGGTGGGCGACGCCCAGGAGGCGACCGCGCTCTCGCGCGAAGCCGCCACCAAGCTGGGCGTGGACGCGACCCAGCTCTGGATCGAGGCCCAGCGGCTCCAGGCCTCCCTCCGGAGGCCGCTGGTGCCCGCCCCGGCGCGGACGGGCGCGGCGCCCTCGGGGCCGCCCTCCGTCGAGCGCGACCTGGTCGTGCTGCTCCTCCACTCGATGGAGGCGCGCCAGGCGCTCCTGTCGATGATCGCGGAGGCCGAGGACGTCGGCCATGTCCCGCTCCGCGCAATCGTAGCGACGCTCAAGCTCCGGCCCGAGGCGCCCGCGGAGAGCCTCATGACCGACATCCCCACCGACGAGGCGCGCTCGGTCCTGGCCGCGCTGCTCGTCGACGAGTTCCTCTCGCTTGACGTCCGGGTTAGCATCGAACAGTTCCAGAAGCGGCTCGAGCGCAGCCAGCGGCTCCGGCGGGCGCGCGAGGTGAGCCAGTCCATCGCAGACGTCCAGGCCAAGACCGGCGCGGCGGTGACGGCGACCGACGAGTTGCGGGCGCTCCATCAGGAGAGCGCCGCGGTGTACGGGATCACGGGTGGCGTCGCCCAGTCGCTCGACAACGGGACTCCCGGTCCCCAAGGAGCTCAGACGAATGAGTGAAGAGCCCAAGCTGGAGGAGCTCGACCGGCTGATCACGATCGGGAAGCAGAAGGGCTTCCTCACCTACGACGAGGTCAACGACGCGCTTCCGTCGGCCATCGTCTCGCTCGACCAGCTCGACGACATCATGATGATGTTCGGCGCCATGGACATCGAGGTCGTCGACTCCGCCAAGTCGGGCCGGCTGCCCTCCGAGGTCGGGCGCGAGCGCCAGCAGCAAAGGGCCGAGGAGGCCGACGACGACGGGCCGGCCGAGCCGATCGACCTCACGCCGGGGCCCGTCGGCCGCACCGAGGATCCGGTAAGGCTCTACCTGCGCGAGATGGGCCGCGTCGCGCTCCTCACGCGCGAGGGCGAGATCGCGCTCGCCAAGCGCATCGAGGAGGGCAAGAACCAGGTCACCGTCGCGATCCTCTCGACCAACCTCGCCCTCGAGCGCTTCCGCGAGCTCCGCGAGCGACTCCGCCGTGGCGACAGCTCCGTCAAGGAGGTCGTGGACGTCAACGAGGAGGAGTTCACCGAGGAGAAGGAACTCGCGCTGACGCGCCAGGTCGTCGCCGCCTTCGCGACCGTGGACCGGCTCCTCCGAGAGCGCGACAAGCTCGTCGACCGAGCCCGGAAGCTCCGCCTCAAGGCCGGCGGCCGGAAAAAGACGAAGAAGGGCAAGGAGCCCGCGTGGAAGAAGTTCGAGGCGCAGGGCCAGCAGCGCCAGCAGAAGGTCCTCGACAACCTCCGCAAGCTCAACATCGGCAACCAGATCATCGACCGCGAAGACTCGGACCCGTTCCGCCGCGGCCTCGTCCAGCGCCTGCGCGACCTGCTCGACGACATCGAGCGCGCCGAGCGCGTCATCCACCTCTGGACCAACGGCCGGCGCCCCTCGCCCGAGGAAGTGCAAAACCTCATCTACGTCTCCTTCCGCGATCCGGGCGCCGGCGGCAACGGCCCGATCGGCGACCTCCACCTGAGGGCGGCGAAGAAGTTCCAGTCCCCCAAGCAGCAGCAGATCTGGGTCGCGCAGCAGGAGATCAAGCTCGCCGAGCAGCGCGCCAACGCCCGGGCGGACGAGATCAAGCGCGTCATGACGATCATCAAGCAGGGCCAGGTGAAGGCGGCGCAGGCCAAGAAGGAGATGGTCGAGGCGAACCTGCGCCTCGTCATCTCGATCGCAAAGAAGTATACGAACCGGGGACTGCAATTCCTGGATCTGATCCAGGAGGGCAACATCGGTCTGATGAAGGCCGTCGATAAGTTCGAATACCGCCGCGGGTACAAGTTTTCGACCTATGCCACGTGGTGGATCCGGCAGGCGATTACCCGGGCGATCGCCGACCAGGCCCGCACGATCCGCATCCCGGTGCACATGATCGAGACGATCAACAAGCTCATCCGGACCTCGCGCCAGCTCGTGCAGGAGCTCGGTCGCGAGCCGACCCCGGAGGAGATCGCGGGGAAGATGGACGTCCCGGTGGACAAGGTCCGGAAAGTCCTGAAGATCGCGCAAGAACCGATTTCGCTGGAAACACCCATCGGAGAAGAAGAAGACAGTCACCTGGGCGATTTCATCGAGGACAAGCAGGTCGTCTCGCCGGTCGAGTCGATCATCGGCCTCTCGCTCCGGGAGCAGACGAACAAGGTCCTCAACACGCTGACGCCGCGCGAGGAGAAGGTGCTGCGGCTCCGCTTCGGCCTCTCCGACGGCTGCGAGCACACGCTCGAGGAGGTCGGGCAGGACTTCGCGGTCACCCGCGAGCGCATCCGCCAGATCGAGGCGAAGGCGCTGCGCAAGCTCCGGCACCCGTCGCGCTCGAAGAAGCTGCGCAGCTTCCTGGAATCGTGAGCGGTATCATGCCGTCGAGGGCCCATAGCTCAATGGCAGAGCAGCCGGCTCATAACCGGTTAGGTCTTGGTTCGAGTCCAGGTGGGCCCACCATCTTGGGGAACGCGTGGATACCCAGCTCCTGACGCTGATCGACTTGCAGGCCTTCGACACGCGGATCGCCGCGCTCGAGGCCGAAGCCGCCCGCCTGCCGAAGCAGATCGACGCGATCCACGCCGCCCTCGCTGAAGCCAAGAACGCCCTCGACGCCCTCAAGGCGAAGGCCGACACGACCAAGAAGGACCTCCGGACGAAGGAAAAGGACCTCGAGGTCGTCACCGCCAAGCGGACCAAGGCCGAAGCGCGCCTCTGGGAAGTGAAGAACAACACCGAGTACTCGGCCGTCCTCACCGAGATCGAGGCGATCAAGCAGGAGAAGGGCAAGGGCGAGGAGGAGATCCTGGCCCTCATGGAGCTCCAGGAGAAGCTCGCTGCGGACATCCGCGCGGCCGAGGCGCAGTTCAAGAAGCGCGAGGCGCAGGCCCAGCAGGACGAGGCCGTCATCAGGAAGAAACTCGCGGAGGTCGAGCAGGAGCTGGCCGTCGTGCGTGGCGAGCGCAACTCGCGCGCCATCGAGCTCCCCCGCCCGCTCCTCGCCGACTACGAGAAAATCTTGAAAGCGCGCGGCGGCGTCGTGGTCGTCGCCGTGAACAGCGGCGCCGTGTGCGGCGGCTGCCGCGTCGGGATCCGGCCCCAGGCGATCCAGGAGCTGAAGGCCGCCAGCGCGCTCATGCTCTGCGAGAACTGCGGCCGCTACCTCTACTGGCAGGAACCCGCCTGACGGCTCCCCGCGCGAAGCCGTCCCCCCGTCCCGACGTCACCCTGTACACCGACGGCGCCTGCACCGGGAATCCCGGCCCCGGCGGCTGGGCGGCCATCATCCTCGACGGCAGCGACGAGCGCTCCGTGTCCGGCGCCGAGCCCCAGACGACCAACCAGCGCATGGAGCTCACCGCGGCGGTCGAAGGGCTCGCCGCGGTTGCCGGACGCAGGCGCGTCCACCTGCACTCGGACAGCGCCTACGTCGTCAACTGCTTCCGCGATCGCTGGTGGGAGCGCTGGGAGCGGAACGGCTGGAAGAACGCCCAGAAGCAGCCCGTCGCGAACCGCGACCTCTGGGAGCGGCTGTTCGCCCAGGAGCGCCGGCACGAGGTCCACTGGTATAAGGTGCGCGGCCACAGCGGCGACCCGCTGAACGAGCGCGTCGACGTGCTCGCGCGCGAAGCCATCCAGGCGCTCTAGGCCCGGGCAGCGGTATACTGGCTCCGCGCCAGAGAAGGCTGGACGGTCGCCGGCCGCGGCAACGTGGCGGGAGGAAAGTCCGGGCTCCGCAGGGCAGGGTGCTGGGTAACACCCAGGGGGGGCAACCCCACGGACCAGTGCCACAGAAAACAGACCGCCGCCCGCGAGGGCGGTAAGGGTGAAACGGTGAGGTAAGAGCTCACCAGCGGCGCGGGTGACCGCGTCGGCTAGGCAAACCCCACCCGGAGCAAGGCCAAATAGGAGAGCCATCGGGTCGCCCGCCCGCGCTCTCGGGTTAGGCCGCTGGAGACGTCGGGCAACCGGCGTCCTAGAGAAATGACTGTCGCCCTGGGTCAGGAAACTGCTCGGGGAACAGAACCCGGCTTACAGGCCTTCTCTGGCGCACTTCTTTTTTCCAGACAACGTCTAGCGAAGACCTGGCGGGCCTCGGGACCCTCCCTCGGTAGGCGTGAACCCGACAAGCGCCTTCAGCGACACGTTCAATGCCCTCGCCATCCGATGGAGGCTGTCCTCGCACGGCGCGTGCTCGTCCGAAATGCGCCCGCGAGCCTTCTCGACTATCATGGCGCAGCGCCGGGCATGGCGCAGCGCGGGGCACGGCGCAGCGCCGGTTGGATCCCAGGATCGTGGCGCCGGCCGGCGCATCGAATCGGAGCCAAGCCATGAACGAGCTGACCACGATGGCCTCAGCGCTCGGAGCGCTGCTGAAGGAGCGGAAGGAGACGATCGCCGTCGCCGAATCGGCGGCGGGCGGATTGATCTCGGCTGCGCTGCTCGCCGTGCCCGGCGCCTCCGCCTACTTCCTGGGCGGCGGCGTGATCTACACGCAGGCGGCGCGGCGCGCCCTGCTGCGGGTGCCGGACGAAACGGTCAAGGGCATCCGGTCGAGCACCGAGGCGTACGCCCTCCTGAAAGCACGGACGATCCGCGAGCTACTGGGTACCACGTGGGGACTCGCCGAGACGGGCGCGAGCGGGCCGACGGGCAACCGCTACGGCGACGCGCCGGGCCACGCGTGCCTCGCGGTGACGGGCCCGGTCGAGCGGGCGATCACGCTGGAGACGCGGCACGGCGGTCGGGAGAGGAACATGTGGGCGTTCGCGACGGCGGCGCTGGAACTGCTGGAGACGTCGCTGCGTGCTTCTCGAGAGGCGAGTCGCCGGCCGTGAACGCCGCGCCCGCGCCCACAAGGAGCTCATCGGCGTCGCGGCGGGCTACACCTTCGGCCCAAGCGCCGCCCAGAGCCGCGCGGGCGTGAGCGGCATGTCGAGATGCGTAATGCCGAAGGGCGCGAGCGCGTCCACCGCGGCGTTGACGACGGCGGGCGGGATGGCGATGCAGCCGGCCTCGCCCAGCCCCTTGGCCCCGAGTGGATTGCGCGGGGACGGCGTGTGCATCTTCTCGATCGTGACGGGCGGCACGTCGGCGGCGCGCGGGATCGCGTAGTCCATGAGGGTGCCGGTGAGCAGCTGACCGTCGCGGTCGTACACGATCGCCTCGAGCAGCGCCTGGCCGAGGCCCTGCGCGAGGCTCCCGTGCAGCTGGCCCTCGGCGAGCAGCGGGTTGATCACCGTGCCGGCGTCGTCCACCCACACGAGGCGCTCGATGACGAGACCCCCGGTCTCCGCCTCGATGCGCACCGCGCAGACGACGGCGCCGAAGCTCCACACCTCGCCCTCCGGCTGGAAGTACGTCGTGGCCTCGAGGCCCGGAGTCTCGCCCTCCGGCAGGGCCTGGCCGCCGGCGTACGCCGCGGCCGCCACCTCGCGCCAGGTCACGCGGCGTTGCGGCACGCCCACCACCTGGAAGCCGCCGGCCACACCGATCACGTCCAGGGCGGCGGCCTCGAGGAGCTTGGCCGCGATCTTTCGCCCCTTGTCGCGCACCTCGACGGCCACCCGGACCAGGGCGCCGCCGCCGAGCGCGACGCTGCGGCTGCCGAAGGTGCCGAAGCCCTCGGGCCCCGAGCGCGTGTCGCCGTGGACCACTTCGACGTCGTCGGGCGTGACGCCGAGATGGTCGGCCACGACCTGGGCGAAGGTCGTCTCGTGTCCCTGCCCGTGGGCGCTCGAGCCGGTGATCGCGGTCACGCGCCCGGAGCGCTCGACCTTGAGGCTGCCGCTCTCCCAGCCGAGCGCGCAGGGCTCGACGTAGGAGGCGAGGCCGATCCCGACGATCTCGCCGCGCCCGCGCCGCGCGGCCTGCTCGCGCCTCAGCGTGACGTAGCCGGCCGTGGCGAGCGCGCGGGCGAGCGCCTGCGGGTAGTCGCCCGAGTCGTAGACCTGGCCCGTCGCCGTCCGGAACGGAAAGCGCTCGGGCGCGACGAAGTTGCGCCGTCGGATCTCGGCGGGATCGAGCCCGAACGCGCGCGCGGCCTCATCCATCAGCCGCTCGATGACGAAGCAGGCCTCGGGCCGGCCGGCGCCGCGGTAGGCCGCGACCGACGCGGTCGTGGTGAGCGCGCCGGTGAGCGTGATGTCGCACGCCGGCACGACGTACGCGCCGGTCAGCAGGCGCGCGTGGTTCCACGGCGGGCCGGCGGCGGCGTTCATCAGCGCGGCGCCGAGCGGCGAGACGACGCGCGCCCGGAGCGCGGTGATGCGCCCCGCGGCGTCGAGGGCCAGCTCGCCCTCGCAGACCGAGCCGCGCGAGTGATTCGTGGTGATCTGGTCCTCGCTGCGCGTCGCCACCCACTTGAGCGGCCGCGCGAGCCGCCGCGCGAGCCAGGCCAGCAGCACTTCTTCGCGGTAGGGACCGCTCTTCACGCCGAAGCCGCCGCCCACGTCGGGCGCGATCACCCGCACGCGCGACTCGGGGAGCCCGAGGAGCCGCGCCACCTCGGCCCGGATGCGGAAGGGCGCCTGACAGGAGACCCAGAGCGTCAGCTCCTCGGTGGACGCATCGAAGGTCGCCAGCACGGTGCGGGGCTCGAGCGGCACCCCGGCCAGGCGCGCCTGGACGACGCGGAGCGAGACGGTGCGCGCCGCCGCCCGAAACGCGCCCGCCGCGTCACCCTCGCGGATCGTCCGCGTGAAGGAGCGATTGCGCTCGATCTCGGGGAACAGGACGGGAGCGCCGTCGACCACCGCGGCCTCGGGCTCCGGAAGCGCCGCGAGCGGTTCGTACTCGACGTCGATCAGCTCGAGCGCGTCGCGCGCGGTGGCGGCGTCTTCGGCGACCACGGCGGCCACGGGCGTCCCGGCGGCGTGGACGTGGGTCCCGGCCAGGATCGGATGGGGCGGCACCTTCATGTCGCGCACGAGCCGGTTGACCGGCATCGGCGCCAGCTGGCGCACCTCGGCGCCGGTGACGACCGTCACCACACCGGGCGCGCGCCGCGCGCGCTCGACGGCGAGCCTCACGATGCGCGCGTGCGCGTGGGGCGAGCGGAGCAGCGCGACGTGAGCGCACCCGGGCGGCCGGATGTCGTCCACGAAGCGCCCCGCGCCCAGCAGCAGCCGGTGGTCTTCGCGTCGCTTGAGGGGCCGGCCGATCCAGCCGTCCGTCGCGTGCTCGCCCCCGTGCGTCATGCGCTCTCCTTCTGGGCTCTAGATCTCGATCTTCCGCCGCGCCGTCGCGCGCTCCCACTTTTTGCCGGCCTCGTCGTCGAAGAGCAGCGTCTCGTCCGACGGCACCGTGATCCACGAGCCGCGCTGGATCTCGGCCTCGAGCTGGCCCGGCGCCCAGCCGGCGTAGCCCAGCATGAGGAGGACGTGGCGCGGGCCCCGGCCCTGCGCGAGCGCGTCGAGGATCTCCGGATGCATCGTCAGGGCGATGCCGTCCTTGATGACGCGCGTCCCGTCGCCCGTGTAGTCGGTCGTGTGCAGCACGAACGCGTGCCCGGGCTCGACGGGCCCGCCGTAGTGCACGCGGATGCTGCCGCTCGCCGCGTGGCCCTCCAGGCCAAACTGCTCGAGCAGACGCGCGAGCGGCGCGGCGCCGACCGGGCGGTTCACGACGAGCCCCATCGCGCCGCCCGCGTCGTGCTGGAGCATGTAGATCACGGTCCGGACGAACCGCGGGTCGTGAAGGTCCTCCGTCGCGACCAGGAGCTGGCCGGTCAGGCTGCCCGCGGCCCGCCCGCGCGCGTCGACCAGCCCGCGCGCGTCAAAGGGTGAGGCGGCGACCGCGGCGATCGCGGCGAGCGTTCCGCCGATGATCAGGCGCCCCGCGTTCACGTGGCGGCGCCGGCCGGCCGGAGCGGGACTCCCGCCTAGACCCTGATCCCCTTGTAGGTCGGCGTGCGCCACTCCGGGAAGCGCGCGTCCACGCCGCGCACCACGCTCATGTAGGCCGTGAGCAGGCGCTGCGTCGTCGTGCCGACCTTGCCCTCGCCCAGCGGGAACCGGTCGATCGAGACGATCGGCGTGATCTCGTAGCCGCTCCCGCAGAAGAACGCCTCGTCGGCCACGTAGAGCTCGGTCCGGTCGATCTCGCGCTCGACGACGTCGAGGCCGAGGGCGGGGCAGATCTCCTCGATCAGGGTCTCGCGCGTGATGCTCTCGAGGATGTCGCTCGAGATCGGCGGCGTGACGAGCTTGCCCTTCCGCGCCATGAAGAACGTCGCCCCGGTGCCCTCGGCCACGTGCCCGCGCTGGTTCAACAAGATGGGCGCGTCGTAGCCGTCGGCCTTGGCCTGGAGCAGCGCGAGCCGGCCGTTCTGGTAGTTCGCGCCGCACTTGAGCCGGATCGGGATCGCGTTGTCCGAGGTCCGGAGCCACGAGCTCACGCAGCAGCGGAGGCCGCCGTCCGAGATGCGGCCGCGGCGCCGCGGGTTGATGTAGAGCCCGGTCGGGCTGGTCGCGTCCATGCCGGGGCCGGTCACGTACGCGACCAGGTGCATGTGAACGTCCTCGCGGATCTCGTTCCCCGTCAGCACCTCGCGCGCGGCCTCGTAGAGGTCCACGTCGCTGTACGGAACCGTGAAGCGCATCATCTTCATCGACTCGCGCAGGCGGGCGAAGTGCTCCTGCAGGCGGAAGCAGTAGAGCTCGCCGTCGGCCTCGTTCCAGTAGGCGCGCAGGCCCTCGAACACGTTGGTGCCGTAGAACACCGCGGCGGAGTTGACGGGCAGCGTCGCCTGGTCCTGGGACACGAGCCGGCCGTTCATCCAGATCTTGAGCTCTTTCATCGTGCGGGACTCCTTGTGGGGTACGGGGTCGTATTCACGAGGTCGACTATAACCCCGCGCTTGACCCTTCGCACCCCTTCCCCTAAGCTCGGCACACCTTTCGCCGCGAGGAGCATCGCGTATGTCTCTGACCCGTCGTGATCTGCTGAAGCTCGGGGGCGCCGCGCTCGGCGCCGGCGTCGCCGGCGCGTCGCTCACGCCGCCCGCCGCCCTGGCGCAGGCGCCGAAGCGGGGCGGGGTGTTCCGGGTCTGTGCCGTCGCCGACCCCACGGGGTTCGATCCGCACCTGACGATCAACTGGTGGACGCAGATCGCCCTCTCGTTCACCCACAGCCGCCTGCTGAAGCACAAGGCGGGTCCGGGCGTCCAGCCCGGGACGTTCCCGGTCGAGGGCGACCTCGCCGAGTCGTGGACCCAGCCGAACGAGACGACCTACGTCTTCAAGCTGCGCCGTGGCGTGCGCTGGCACAACAAGCCCCCGGTGAACGGCCGCGAGCTGACCGCCGACGACGTGAAGTACACCTACGAGCGCTTCCTCGGAACCAGGGCCAACCCCAGCCGCACCGTACTCGAGCAGGTCGAGAAGATCGAGGCGCTCGACCGCCACACCGTCACGTTCACACTCAAGGAGCCGTTCGCCTGGTTTCCCGACGCGCTCGCGGCGACGACGACGTGGATCGTGCCGAGGGAGGCCGTCGAGCAATGGGGCGACCTGAGGAAGCCCGAGGCCTGCATCGGCACCGGGCCCTGGATGCTCGAGCGCTACGAGCCCAACGTCCGCGTCACGTTCGTGAGGAACCCGAACTACTTCGTCTCCGGCCTGCCGTACGCCGACGGCGTGGACCTCAACGTGGACCCCGACGCGTCCTCGCGCCTCGCCGCCTGGCTCTCCGGCAGGTACGACTTCGCGCCCGAGTACGGGATGGTCGTGCGCCGCCTCGACCTCGACATCGCCCGGCGGCGCAAGCCCGCGCTCCAGACCGCCGACTTCGTCTGGATGATCACCGGCTGGGGGGCGATGAAGCTCGAGCAGGAACCCTTCAAGGACGTGCGCGTCCGCCGGGCGCTCGCGATCGCCAGCAACTGGAAGGAGGTCCTCGAGGGCCTGGGCCTCTTCGACGGCCACGGC